>CALFUO010000245.1 GCA_937929895.1 uncultured Aquimarina sp. | reverse complement strand
GTTTCAATTTATACGGTTTGCTGATAAGAGTTTCGTATAAATATATAGGAAATCACTAGCATCCGAAACTTTAGAATATAGACCGTTTCACTGAAAGAGAAGAGCAAATAGACTTTTATATATCAATACATTGGACGTTTTCGTCTAAGACTTTTTCAATCCATCTTAGAAAATATATTTTCTAAAATTTTTAGCTTCAAAAATTCACAAGACACTCTAAATAAAATATTTAAAATTAATTATCATTTCTAAAACTGAAAACTTTCGGATACTAGTGATAGGAAATGGTATAAAGAATAACTCGCTATCGATTTTCAACGAGTCATTTGTTATTATTTCATTTCTTGTAGATGTAATGTATTTGTACATATCGATCAGTTGATATGTTTGTAGTTTCAATATTCGATTAGGTAGAGTAACTGTAGCTTGTTGTAAATCTATGTCATCTACTTTCAAATAGTCGATTTCTTTCGCTTTTAACTCCTACTGGTCCTAGTGTTCCAAATAAATACAACGGCTGCCGCTAGCATTCTGCTAGTGGCCACACAGTTGATGAAACAAAGAGAAGCCACTCTAAACTTTTTTGGTTAAGGGTGATTTTATAGAAGACTTAATTATTCAACATAATAGTGTTTGTCATACTCAGAAATTCTATAGTATAGAACAAGATTGTGAATTACTGTTTGTAGATAATAGTACATTTTGTATTCTCAGGTCATCGAGTGAAAAAACGTATTGAAATTTTATTTTTATATTGATTCAATAAGAAAATAAAAAAATCTATTGTAAAAGTTGAATGTGTTAGAAGATGTGTTCACTTCGATTGAAGATGAACATAACGATTTCGATACTCTGACGATTCTTTACCCTATATACTAGCGAATTGTGTTTATTAATAACGCATTTGTGAAGCCCTTCAAAAATAGATTTTGGACAGATATGATTATGGAATTCAATCTTATCTATTAATTGATCTACCTCACTTTCAAATCTCTCAACTATAGGAATACCCGACTTTTCAAATAGTTATTCAATAACATCAAGGTAAGTTTGTTTTGCAGAGGCAGTCCAAATAATTTGTATTAATTAACGCTATTTTAATTGTTGCATTTTATGGTTTAAATCGTATTATCTATCTCTACTAAAGGAATCTTCCAGTCCATTGTAATTTAATTTTAGATAAAGAGATCCCCTAAGACGTTTTAAATTCTTAGGGGATTAGTGAAAAATATTTTTCACAATACAATTATAGTCTAACACGCAATAGATTCAATTCTTTTTTGATGGATGAATCACTTTTAACGATAGCTTCTTCAATATTTCTATCATCGGCAAAGAAATATTTTCCTGCTAAATCATCTGCTCTTCCACTAATTAGGATGTTAATTAGGTCGATAGAATCTTCGGGTTTAGACATTACACCATGCTTAAAAATCTCTTCTAGCTTTGGCATATATTTTTTACAAACTTCAGATGTAACTAAAACTTCGGTACGATTGTTTTTTATGAAACCAGGATTGAAAGAAAAAACCTTTAAATTAAGATCTTCTTGTTCTAATTCAATATTTACAGTTTCTGTAAATTTTACAATTGCTGTTTTTGCTGCGCCATAAGCAGATCCGTAAGGTTTAGGTTCTTGTACACCACCGCCACCTAGGTTAATAATATACCCATGGTCTTGAATTTTCATTAAATTGATAGCCGTTCGTGTTCCGATAAATGCTGTTTTCAGGTTAAGGGAAACTTCTGTCCACCAATTTTCGATGTCTAAATCCCAAGTAGGCCCTATAGCATTGTGATTGTTTACACCAACATTATTGATCCAAGCATCGATAATACCAAACTCTTTAATAATTTTTAGACCAAGTTCTTTTACTTGTGGTGCATTCATCATATCAACCAACATATAGCTTGCACTACCATCAAATTTCTTAGCAGTATCATTAATGTCGTTTACTAATGTTCGAAGCCTTTTTTCCGATCGACTAAGACAAACAATATGATTTCCTTTGTAAGCTAAACCTTTAGCTAATAAACTCCCTACACCACCTGCAGCACCAGTAATAACAATTGTCTTTTTACTCATTACTTTAACATTCGAACTCTATTCGTAGGTCTCTCTGTTTAAAAAGAAGTTTTTTAGTTTTTCGTCTACTTCGAAGCGTTTTATAAAACCAGCGTGATCACTTACCTCATGGCAAAGTCCCCACCTTAAGCCTTCTAATGGATTTTTGTCGTGTTCGTCAGTACGAAACAACCCGTTAGCTTCAGGGGCACCTTTAATATGAGACATAATTTCGAAGTTTACTCCATCAGCAGCCCATTGTAAGGTATTTCTTTCAGGGCCATCTGTAGTTAACATCGCAGCAATACCACCGTTATAGTGCCATACACATACTTCGTGTCCAGAATTTGTAATAGGGTTATACTCACTACGAACATATGGGCCTTCGGGTTTATCGGAAATAGCAACCCCCCATTTGGTTTCGCGTCCTCCCATAAACATTTCTTCTCCCATTGGTTCTCCCTTGTAATACAAGTAGAATTTATCGTTAAAAAACATTAGAGTAGGGTCGTGAGTTTTGTGACTATCAAAACTTCCTTTGCTTTTTACAAGAAAACGGTTGTCTTCTTCTCCTAACCATTCTCCGTCTTGAGCTGTTTCTAAAATAGGTCCATCAACCTTCTCCCAAGGGCCATAAGGAGAGTCAGCAATTGCCATAGAAACATGTTCGTAAGACCTTCTTACATAAGGAGATTTTACGACCTGATACACTAAATAGAATTTTCCATTATGTGCTAAAACCTCTGGGGTAAATACACTACGGTCGTCATAAGCACCAGCTTCACCACGAGCCACTGCAAGGTTTTGTTCTTCCCAGTGCCAACCATCTTTACTAGTTGCATGCCAAAGGTCACAATGATCCCAAGGGAATGTTTTTGCATCTAGATCTCCACTACCGAATCCAGCACTCATACCAGTCGATTTACTATACCAAACATGATATAACCCATCGTGAAAAATTACAGCACTAGGGTCACGACGTACCATTCCATCTCTGTTTTCTGCTAGATCTCCTGTGATTTCTTTTGTTGTTATTTCACAGTACCATTCAGGTCCTTTATCGTAATTTTTTGCTCTTATCGAAGCAGCACTTAACTTTTTTGACATTGTTTTATTTTCGAATTAGTTTTTTCTGAATTTCTTCTATTGATAAATTTTTGGTTTCAGGTAGGGTCTTGTATAGAATTACTAAACCTATAACACCGAAGACAGCGTAAAATAAAAATACAGCTGCGACTCCCATATTAGCTAATTGCCAAGGGAAAATAAATTGAATAATTACACTGGTAATACTTGTTAAAAGCGCAAACAGCGGGATAGCAACCCCTCTTAAAGCGATTGGGAAAATCTCGGAGAATAATACCCATAATACAGGTCCTATAGAAAAATGAAATGCGGCAATAAAACTTAGTATACCGAATAAAATTAAAGTTGCATTAAGGTTGGCCGCTTTTTGAATTATTGCACTGGCATTAGCTTTTCCTTCTTGTTCTCCAAACAGTTTAATAATTTCTTTTTTAAAGGTAGCATCACTATTAAATTCCTTTCCGGACAATTCTTTTAACACATTCTTGTTTTTGATATCTAGTTGTGTAATACTATCATCGGTCAGCTTGTAAGTTGCCGAATTGAAACCATAGGCACAAATACCTAGACTTAGTACTAGCCATAGTAACCCCCAGATAGTCATAGGTCTTCTACCAATTTTATCAATAAGTAATAAAGCAAGTATAGTAAATGCTACACCGACAAGACCTACCCAAATAGCTTGAGCAAAAGCTGCATCAGTACCCATACCTATTTGTTCGAATACCGTTGGAGCGTAAAATAATATGGCATTGATACCCGTAACTTGTTGTGCGATGGCTATGGTAACCCCGATAATTAGTGTCAATCGCATTGGTTTGTTTAAAATTTCTTTTAGCTGCTTACTTAAAGACTGATCTTTTTCTGTTTTAGAAGCACTCTCTTGCATTTCACTAATTTGGATATCTATAGCTTCTGCTGGCTGAATTTTACGCAATGTGTTTTTTGCATCCTCAATTTTATTTCTCAATACTAACCAAGAAGGGCTTTCAGGGATAAAGAATAATAAAATTAACCATAGCAAGGCCGGAAAAATTTCCGAACCTACCATCCATCTCCATATATTCTGATCATTGATACCTAAAGAAGTACTCCATGAAGCCCCATTCCCTACAGATTGCACAATTAAATAATTGATGAAATAAGCAGCGGAAAGTCCAACTACTATATTAATCTGATTTACAGAAACTAATTTTCCTCTCCATTTAGAAGGAGCAATTTCACCAATATACATTGCTGCTAAGGATAAGGAACAGAAAGCCATTCCTCCTAAAAAACGAGCTGTAACAAGTGTCCAATAATTGGTAGCAAAAGTAGATCCTAAAGCCGAAATTAGATACAGTAAAGCTACTAATTGTATGGTTTTTTTACGCCCAAACTTATTACTTAAATATCCCGCAAGTGGTAAAGCAGGTATTACGCCCCATCCAGGAGAACTCATTACGAGACCCAATTGCCATTCGTTTAAAGAAAATTGTTGGGTGATATAGTTTACGGTACCAGACATTATTGCAGCGTCGAGTCCGAAAATAAATCCTCCGAGTGCTACGATAGTAGCATAGATAAAAGCATTTGCTTTATAAGAGCCCATATAGAAAATTTTAAATTAGTTAACCATTGGTTATTAGTTTTTTAGAGATGTTTAGTTTTTTGTCGTCTGTATCTTTGGCGAAATTACGAGCATTGTAGCTATTTTATTTTGTTCAATTAGCCTTAACTAGTCTATCTTCTAAAACAATATTACTTAATTTTTGTCTAAACCAATCGGCTAAGGCTCGATATTCTTTTTGCTAGTAATATGTTTTAAAGTTATTCTCTTTAATTGTAAGATTTAAAGACAGTTTTATCTTTAAAAAGTTCATCTTTTTAGATAGATGAGCAAGAGGGTGTTTCAATTTTTAGCTGTTTTACGAAGAGAGTGTTAATATTCTTAGGTAATTGAGTATGTAAGAAAGTGAACTAAGAGAAAGAGGATCGTTTTTTTGAGTGTAGATATCAATAATTAATTATAGTGATTTCTTTAAGTTTAGAAGATATTTCAAGCTTTCCAACAGTAGCTTGTTTTACTTCTTCAATAGTTACACCAGGAGCGATTTCTGTCATTAAAAATCCTTCTTTAGTTATTTTAAAGACACCAAGATTCGTAACTACTTTTTGAATACAACGAACTCCTGTTAGCGGAAGTGAACAGCGATCGAGTAATTTAGATTCACCGTTACGATTTGTATGCATCATAGCAACGACGATACGTTTAGCACTTGCTACTAGATCCATAGCACCTCCCATACCTTTTACAAGTTTACCTGGAATCTTCCAGTTTGCAATATCACCGTTTTCGGCAACTTGCATTGCACCTAAAACCGTAAGGTCGATATGTTGCCCTCGAATCATTCCAAAACTAGTGGCAGAATCAAAAAAAGAAGCCCCAGGTAAAGTAGATACTGTTTGTTTCCCAGCGTTGATTAAATCAGCATCTTCATGCCCTTTTGTAGGGAAAGGCCCCATGCCTAGTAAACCATTTTCACTGTGGAATGCTACGGAAATATCTTTAGGAACATGATTTGCAACAAGGGTTGGAATACCAATACCAAGATTCACATAGAAACCGTCTTCGATTTCTTGTGCAATTCGTTGAGCTATTTGGTCTTTGGTGAGCATTTGTGTATATTTTTGATTTATCTAGTAACTCCTAAATTATCAAGTTATTTTAATTATTAGATGAAAAGGCCTTTTATTAGTTAAGATTCACTAAGTGTAAGTTGTTCAATAGGTTTTTTGTAAGAAGTACCTTGGAAAATGCGTTGAACAAATACTCCTGGAACCTGAATTTGATTGGGGTCTAAACTGCCAATAGGTACTAATTCTTCTACCTCGACAACGTTGATTTTAGCGGCGCCACACATAGGGAGATTAAAATTTCGAGCTGTAGCTTTAAAAATGACATTGCCAGCTTCATCTCCTTTCCATGCTTTTATAAATGAAAAGTCTGCTTGATAAGCATTCTCTAAAATATGAGGTTTACCATTAAATTCTCTTACTTCTTTTCCTTCTGCAATTTCAGTTCCATAGCCTGTAGGTGTAAAAAATGCTGGAATACCAACTTTAGCGGCTCTACATTTTTCTGCCAAAGAACCTTGCGGGGTCAGTTCAACATTTAGTTCTCCACTAAGCATTTGTCTTTCGAATTCGGCATTTTCACCAACATAAGAGGCAATCATTTTTTTAATTTGTCTACTTTTTAAAAGTAATCCCAAACCAAAATCATCTACGCCTGCATTGTTCGAAATACAGGTAAGATCCGATATTCTTAGATGGACTAATTCTTCGATAGCATTCTCTGGGATTCCGCATAAACCAAATCCTCCGAACATAAAAGTCATCCCTGGTTTGACACCTTGTAAGGCCTCTATTACATTATTTACTTTTTTGATAACCATAGTCTTATGTCATTTCCTAATTGAATTAGCCGAATTAAAAAGGGTCTTTTGAAATTTTATTTCAACATAAAAAACTACCGTAGCTACTGCTATGCTAATTTTTTATGGTTTGTAAAATTCCAAAAATCATCTTTTTATTTTAAGATAAATTCAAATAAGAATTGTTATTAATTTAATGATTTTGGCTAAGTTCTAGTTAACATATGATTTACTGCTATATTTTTAAATTCGTTCCAGGCTTGGTTCGAACTGAAGGCTATAGCCGTTACAGTTGCCATCTTCGTGGTAATATTCTTTACTTTTTCTAAAACCAAGAACC
>CALFUO010000244.1 GCA_937929895.1 uncultured Aquimarina sp. | reverse complement strand
TGCTTCGAATCAATCAAAAAATTTAATCTGGCTTGTACTTTCAGAATCGTGGTGCGGAGATGCCGCTCATAATATCCCTGTCCTAAATAAAATCAGTGAGCTCAATGACAATATCGAATTAAGAATTGCTCTAAGAGATGAGAATCTCGAATTAATGGATGCCTTTCTTACTAACGGTGGTGCAGCTATCCCTAAATTGATTGCTTACGATAAAGACTCTAAAGAAGTTATCTACGACTGGGGACCTAGACCTACAGAAGCAACTGAACTTGTTAATCAGTTTAAAGAAAAGCACGGCAAACTAACTCCTGAATTTAAAGAAGATTTACAACGCTGGTACAACCAAAATAAAGGACAAGCTGTTGTAGATGACTTTAAAAAGTTATTACGTTAAAAACCGTAACTAACCCCTAAGCCAAAACTCTCTCTTACCTGAAAAGCACCCGTTATATCGTCATCATAAATAGTTTGAAAAGTAAAGTTTGAAGTGATGTACTTATTCACCCGAATAACAATATTAGTTAAATAATCTAAGTCTATATTCTGCGGATTTTCTTCGTAATTCGAATATAGATTTAGAATATTTTCCCAAGAAACATTTTTAAAGATTGTCACTTTCAAATACCCTTGAGCAGAAGCCCCTATTTCGTACCGTAAGCTTTCCCCTTTTTCTACACCAAAACTTTCTTTTTCTTCTGTAAACCTAGCATCCACGAAGGTAATCTTAGAAGTTGCTGGAGCCAAGTTAAACTTAAAATTGTTATTGTCCCCTTTCTTCCAAGACATACCTGGACCAAATTCTAAGACCGCTGGAGAAAAGAAATCGGAATTTTTATCACCCTCTATAATAAAGGTTTTAGTTACGGCCTTGGTTTGCCCAGCTGGTATAAATGTTGCTTTTTGCCTTACCCCTTCTCTCCCTGGAGAAAACTGTGTTTTCAAATTAGCAATAAAAGAATAATCCCAGTTTTTTGATGCTCGTAATCCTACTAACCCATTATACACTAATTGATCGTTGGACTTTTGAAAATCTTCATCTGTAACCTTAGCAACACCGTAAGATGCAATAATTTTATTATCCCAACGCCACTGAGCATTATCGTAATTAAGCTCGAATGTCCCATTTAAGTCCAGAGCGAGGCTATTAATACCAGCTGTTGGAAAGTCTTTATTAAAAGCAGCTTGATTAAACGACAAAGTACTTTTCCCCTTTACAAACCAAACCTTTAAAGAATCGGGGACTGTTTGTTTCTTTTCTTTTTCTTGGGCAAAAAGACCAGAAACCAATGCTAAGCAAAAAAGAAGTAGTAGTTTTCGAAGCATAGTTGTTACTTTGGCTACTGCAAGAAACAAAAATTATACCACAAAAAAAGCCGCTTTTTAGCGGCTTTTATATAAGATATGGTGTTTTCTATTTAGAATCCATAGTTAAGACCTACACCAAAAGTTTCTCTAATTTGGAAAGCTCCCGTTGTATTATCGTCATAGATCGCTTGGAAAGTCAAATTCGTAGAGATATACTTATTCACCTTCATTACTAAATTCATAGTATAGTCTATATCAATATTACCTGCTTTCTCTAAGTAGTTAGAGTATAATGCTAAAATATTCTCCATAGATATATTCTCCATGATATTTAGCTTATAATACCCTTGTAAAGAGGCACCAAATTCGAAACGACTTGTTTTTCCTTGTTCAACCCCAAAGTATTCACCATTTTCAGTAAATCTTTCAGCAACGAAAACAAAACGGGAAGTTGCTGGCGCGATATTGAACTTTAAATTATCACTTTTCTTCCATAACATACCCGGACCGAACTGTACATAAGCAGGAGACCAAAAATGAGAGTTTTTAGCTCCTCTATTCCCTTCTGCGTCGTTTGCTTCAAATCCACTATCGAATTGAGTTCTAATATTACCAAAGAAAGAGTAACTCCAATACCCTCCTGCTTTTTTACCTAATAAAGAGTTAATCTCTATACGGTCATTTGTTTTTTGTGTATCCTGACCTTCTATACGAGCTAAACCATAAGCACCGATAAACTTGTTATCCCAGGTCCAATCTTCTTTTTTGTAGTTTACATCGTAACTCAAGTTAAAATCTAGTGCTAAACTATTAACACCTCCTGTAGCCCAGTCATTATTAAAAGCAGCTTGATTAAATAAAACTGATGCATTTCCCTGCTTTGTCCACGGTCCCTTTTCTGCTTCTTCTTTTTTGTCTTGAGCAAAAGCAAAAGTAGCACTAAAAAGAGCTAATAGACTGATTGTAAGTTTCTTCATGATTCTTCTAAGTTTTTATGCTGCAAATATAGTGAAGCCGTTAACTTTACATATCATGAAAGTGGGGATGACTAAGAAAATCGATAAAAGACAAATAATAAAGTCGAAAAGCTATTTTTTCTTTTTGAATAAAGGCACAGAGGAACATGCCTCTCCGTACATAATACTCTTAGCGAAAGGTTGCAATTTTTGAATTAATGAGATATATGCATTCTCTGGAACGGGCTTATTAGAGCATCCTTTTACAATAACAGGCTTATCTTGATATTGAGTATAATCAATTTGCTCTAACTGCTCTTGATAAAGTAGTACTTCTAAATCTTCTTTAGATCCCACCACAACCTTTTTTGCAAAAGGGGTTAACATCGTGGTCAACAACATATATGCCCAACCCGGAATAATAGCATCCGTAGAACATGTTAAAACCACATAGTGATCTTGATATTGAGACCAATCGAAATCAGTAACTTGAGCACGAAAATCCTTTTCCCGTAAGATCAGTCCTTCGAATAACCAGTCCTTGATATCTAGAATAGATCGCACTCCATTCTGATACCAATCTTCTAGATCGATGGTGATCAAATTACTATTGGCTACTCTGTTTACTATTTCCATAATTATTAGTCATTAGTGTTTAGTAATTAGTCATTAGAAACAAAAGGCTTATAATCTAAAGACTAATTACTAGTGACTATTTACTACTAAAGCATTCCCAACTCTAACTTCGCTTCTTCACTCATTAGATCTTGGCTCCATGGTGGATCGAAAGTTAACTCTACCTCAGCTTCGTTTACCACGTCGATAGATGCAATCTTCTGCTTAACTTCTTCAGGTAAAGTCTCCGCTACTGGGCAGTTTGGAGTTGTTAAAGTCATTAGTACCTTAACATCGTTATCCTCATTTACAAAAACATCGTAAATAAGACCTAACTCGTAAATATCTACAGGTATTTCTGGATCAAAAATGGTTTTTAAAACCGCTACCACCTGATCTCCTAAATTTTCTATGTTTAATTCTTCTGACATTTCTTTCTTTAGCTTTGGGCTGTGAGCTATCAGCTATGAGCTTCCTCACAAATTTATAGTTTATTATTTTGCTCAAAGCTCAGAGCCCATGGCTCAAAGCTTATTTCAACTGTGTTTGATACGCTACCGCATACAACTTCAATTGCTTAATCATACTGACCAAACCATTAGCTCTGGTTGGAGACAAATGTTCTTTTAAACCGATCTCATCGATAAAATTCATATCAGCCTCCATAATATCTTTAGGATGCTGACCCGAAAAAGCTCGAATTAAAATAGCGATAATACCCTTGGTTATAATAGCGTCACTATCTGCAGTAAAATTCAATTGTTCGCCTTCTAAATCCGCATGAACCCATACTTTACTCTGACAACCTTTTATAATGTTATCATCCGTCTTGTACTGCTCATCAATTAAAGGTAAGTCTTTCCCTAATTCGATCATGTATTCGTAACGTTGCATCCAGTCGTCGAACATTTCGAATTCGCTTACTATTTCGTCTTGTATTTCTTTTATGCTCATTATTTATGGGCTTTCGGCTGTTAGCTATCAGCCTTATCTTAATAATATATTATTTAGCCTAAAGCTCATCGCTCGTGGCTTATAGCACTAAAGCTTCGCTTTAGCTTAACATCATCACTGCTTTCTTCACCGCTTCTACAAAGGTATCAATCTCCTCTTTGGTATTGTAAAACGCAAATGATGCTCTTACAGTTCCTGGAATTTTAAAAAAATCCATAATCGGCTGCGCACAATGATGACCTGTTCTAACCGCTACTCCTAGTTTATCAACTATAGTACCAATATCATAAGGATGAATATTCCCGACGTTAAACGAGATTACTGCTGTCTTTTCGTCAGCTTCTCCATAAATTCTTAAACCTTCAATCTCTTTTAATGCTTTAGTCGCATAGTCTAACAATTCCTTTTCGTAGGCGGCGATATTTTCGAAACCTAAATCATTTAGGTAGTCTAATGCTACACCAAAAGCAATTCCGCCACAAATGTTCGGCGTACCCGCTTCAAACTTAAAAGGTAAACCTGCGTAGGTTGTCTTTTCGAAAGTAACCTGATCAATCATATCTCCACCTCCTTGATACGGTGGTAGCTTGTTCAACCATTCCTCTTTACCATATAACACTCCAACCCCTGTTGG
Source organism: uncultured Aquimarina sp. (assembly GCA_937929895.1). Taxonomy (GTDB): domain Bacteria; phylum Bacteroidota; class Bacteroidia; order Flavobacteriales; family Flavobacteriaceae; genus Aquimarina. The sequence continues at coordinate 3,970 of CALFUO010000244.1, read as the reverse complement.
ACCGCATAATTTATGCGCCGAAGCTACATAAAAATCAACATCCAGTGCCTGTACATCGGGCTTTAAATGTGGTGTTGCTTGCGCCCCATCTAACAGAACAGCTGCACCCACAGCATGTGCTTTTTCAATAATAAACTCAATAGGATTTACTGTTCCAAGAGCATTTGATACATGGTTTACAAAAACCAATTTTGTCTTTTTAGAAAGCAATTCCTCGTACACATCCATCATCAACACTCCCTGCTCGGTCATAGGAATCACCTTCAAACTTGCTCCAGTACGCTCGCAAAGCATTTGCCACGGTACGATATTCGAATGGTGTTCCATAGCAGAAACAATGATTTCATCTCCTTCCTTTAGAAAAGAGGTGAAACCTGTTGCTACAATATTAATGGCGTGCGTAGTCCCCGCAGTTAATATCATTTCATAATCATGCTTCGCATTGAAATGTTGTTGTACCTTCTTCCTTGCCACTTCGTAAGCATCTGTCGCCTCTTGAGAAAGTGTATGTACACCTCGGTGGATGTTAGCATTGTACACCGTGTAATATTCTACAATGGCATCGATTACCACCTGAGGAGTCTGAGATGTTGCTGCATTATCAAAATAGATCAACGGTTTTCCATTGACTTCTCTGTTTAGAATAGGAAAATCGGCTCTTATTTTTTGAATATCTATCATTGACAACATCTTATAAGTTTAATATGCAAAGTTAGGCTATGATAACAAAAGAAATAGAATTCACTACTACTAAAATTACCCTAAAAAATAGAAGAACCTATAGCGGTTGTAAATGCCTCTAAAAATTTAGATCCTAGGAATGAATTTCCTTTTGCATTCAACTTTGGACTCCAAACAGCAATCGTATATTTCCCAGGGTGTACGGCCAATATACCACCACCTACTCCACTTTGTCCTGGTAATCCTACTTTAAAAGCAAACTCTCCGGATTCATCATAAAATCCACAAGTCTGCATAAGCGCATTAACTCGTTTTGCTTGTCTTTGAGAAACTATTCCCTTTTCAGTTATAGGCGAAACACCTTCATTTGCCAAGAAAGAAAATACTTTTACCAATTCTTCTGTGGTCATACAAATAGAACATATTTTAAAATAAAAATCCATCACCCTATCAACATCATTCTTAATATTGCCAAAAGACTTCATTAAATTGACTAATGCTAAATTTCTAAACGCATGTTCTTTTTCAGACTTAGCAATAGCTTCAGAATAATTGACACTTTTATCTCCTATAATTTCATGTAAAAAATCTAAGAATGCTACCTCTGGGTCTTTTAAAGCACCAACTAAAATATCCGCTACCACGATGGCACCTGCATTGATAAATGGATTTCTCGGAATTCCTTTTTCATATTCTAATTGCACTAAAGAATTGAATGGAGTACCCGATGGCTCTACTCCTACACGATCCCAAATCTGAACTCCTAATTGACGATACGCCAATACCAGTGACAACACCTTTACGATACTTTGAATTGAAAATTTCTCTTCCGCATCCTGAAAACTAAATAGCTCTCCTTCGTTTGTAAACAAAGAAACACCGAACTTTTCTGGATCGATAACTGCTAATTCGGGAATGTATTGAGCCGTTTGACCTTCATTATCCAAAGTAGAAAGCACATTATATATAGATGAAAAAGTTTCGTTATAGTTCATTTTACAAATTCTAGAAATTATACAGCTAAAAGTAAACGACTACTAAATTAGAAATATTTAACGTTTCTTAAACCCTTTAACTTGTCCCTTATTTAGCAAAAAGCACACAAAAAAGTTACCTTTGGAATAATGAGTGAGACCCATGTAGATATTCAATTAAAAACGTTGCCTTCCGTTCCTGGGGTCTATCAATATTATGATAAGCAGGAAAAATTACTGTATATAGGAAAGGCGAAGAATTTAAAAAAACGTGTTACTTCGTATTTCACCAAACATCACGATAGTGGTCGTTTACGGGTTTTAGTAAGTAAGATTTATACCATAAAACATATTGTGGTGAATACGGAGTCCGATGCTTTATTGTTAGAAAACACACTAATCAAAAAGTATCAACCGCGTTATAATATCATGCTAAAGGATGATAAAACATATCCTTATATCTGCATTAAAAATGAACGTTTTCCTAGAGTATTTTCTACTCGCCGAGTGATTAAAGATGGTTCTGAATATTACGGGCCCTACACTACAGGGAAAGTTTGGGGTACTTTGTTGAATTTATTTCGCGAACTCTACCCGATTCGTACCTGTAACTTCGATTTATCTTCCTCGAAAATCGATCATGGTAAATACAAGGTCTGTTTAGAATATCATTTAAAAAACTGTAAAGGACCTTGTGAAGGTTACGAAAGTGAAGCCGAATACGATACCTATATTTCTTCTATTAGAGGAATTTTAAAAGGAAATTATAAAGAAGCTCTAGACTTTTTTAATGCTAAAATGATTGCTCATGCCGAAAATCTAGAATTCGAGCAAGCACAATACATTAAAAATAAAATTGAAGCTTTAGAAAAATACCAAGCTAAATCTACAGTAGTAAATCCTAGAATTAACAATGTAGATGTTTTCAATATTGAAAGTGATGAAAGCTACGCCTACGTAAATTACCTTCAACTTTCGCATGGTGCCATCGTACGTTCGCATACTATGGAAATCAAAAAGAAGTTAGAAGAAAGCGATGAAGAAATCTTAGAATTGGCGGTTACCGAAATTCGATCTCGTTTCAATTCGATGTCTAGAGAAATCTATGCTCCTTTTGAAATTGCTGTTCCATCAAATATAAAGTTAAGCTTACCTCAGCTTGGAGACAAAAAGAAAATACTAGATCTCTCTTTAAGAAATGCTAAGTACAGTCGTCAAGAACGTTTTAAAACTCTGAAAATTGTAGATCCAGAAAGGCACACCAAACGTATTCTTGCACAAATTCAAAAGGACTTACGATTACCCGAATTACCAACACATATGGAATGTTTCGATAATTCGAACATTCAAGGAACAAATCCCGTTGCGGCTTGTGTCGTTTTTAAAGATGGAAAGCCTAGTAAATCGGACTATCGAAAATTCAATATAAAAACAGTTGAAGGCCCCGATGACTTTGCTTCTATGGAAGAAGTGGTACATAGACGATATCGAAGATTACTAAATGAAAATGAGCCCTTACCTCAACTGATCATTATCGATGGAGGAAAAGGACAATTGTCTTCGGCTTTAAAAGCTTTAGATCAATTAAGCTTACGCGGAAAGATTAGTATTGTTGGTATTGCAAAGCGACTAGAAGAGATTTATTTCCCTGGGGATAAATATCCTCTGTATATCGATAAAAAATCGGAAAGTTTAAAGGTGATTCAGCATATGCGAAATGAGGCTCACCGATTTGGAATCACTTTTCATCGCCAAAAACGCAGTAAAGCAGCTATTGACACAGAATTAGAAAACATCCCTGGAATCGGTCAAAAAACAAGTGTAGAACTCTTAAAACACTTTCGTTCGGTAACTAGGATAAAAAAGGCATCAAAGCAAGAATTAGTAGAAATAGTAGGGAATGCAAAAGCGGTTAAAATTTTAGAATTCTATCAAGAAAAATAGAATATTCTATTTTTCTTAATAGTCACTTTAACTAATTTTGGCTTATAGTATCAACAAATAAAATCTTTGTAATAGTTAGGGTAACGTCTACTAAAGGTTACCACTATCAGAGTAATAAAACTAGACTATTTTTATACCAAACCCTGATGGTTATACCAGTTCTTATTTGAATTTACCTTAAAAGAAAAAGATGATTTTTGGAATTTTACAAATCATAAAAAACTACTTAGTTAGCCATCCCCTGTTTTTTAATCGAATGTAAAACTGAGTTGATTTTGATTTAATGGTGGTATCGGAGTTTGTGTTTTGTGCCTAGCTCTGGTTGGCATTAGTAGAATTGACACAATTCTACTCACTTTATAATAGATAAA
>CALFUO010000243.1 GCA_937929895.1 uncultured Aquimarina sp. | reverse complement strand
GCATATCGATGTGGACTTTCAAGATAACTATAGAACTTTTACGCACAGTAAAGTAAAGTTCCCTGAAGTAGCTGATATGTTTGCAGGGCTTCATGCAAATGGCTTTAAATGTAGTACCAACATTACAGGAATCATCACCACGAATCCTTACGATGAAAACGGAGAGATCGAATTAAATTACCCAACTCGTGATAATTTAGTGAATTTGAATACCGATAATGCAATGGATTCTACTTACAAAGATGGCGCTGTAGAAGCATTTATTTGGAATACACGCTACGACTCTGGTGAAAGCTCGCAAATCTTTATGGCAAATGAGAGCTATGGAGATAATAATGGCTTTAACCCTTATCAAAAATATTATCCTTCACCAGGATATCCTGACGGTCAAAATTCTTTAGGAACCTACGGTTTCTACATGGATCTTGGACTTGATAATGTAAAAGAATATTGGGGAAAGCAATACAAAGACTTATTGAGTTATGGTTTGGATATGATTTGGCAAGATATGACCTGTCCTGCTGTGGTGCCCAATGTAGATAATGGTAACCCAGATAAAACTTTACCATTCGATTTGATGATGTACGATAAAGTAACTGGGGAATACCAGCCTAATACTAAAATCCATAATTCATTCTCTTTGAATCTAGTGAATGCTACTTATGATGGGTTAACGAAGTTAAGAGCAGACAAAAAAGCAGTTGGAAAATACAACTATAAAAAGAGAAACTTTATCATCTCTCGTGGAGGTTTTGCTGGAGTACATCGTTATGCTGGGATTTGGACGGGAGACTCTGCAAGTAGCTGGGATTTCTTAAGTATTAATATTCCAGAAGTACTAAATATTGGATTGAGTGGATTGCCTATTTCCGGGTGCGATATCGGTGGTTTTGCTAATGGTTCTGATAGTGTTACAGAAAATGGAACTCATGGAGTAACAGATTATAAGTTGTTTACGCGTTGGATGACTGCAGGGGCATTTTTACCTTGGTATCGCAATCATTACGATGGGTACACTAAGAGCTTCCAAGAGCCTTATAATTACGGTGAACCTGTACCTACAAATTGTAGAAAATTTATTGAAATTCGTTATCAATTACTACAAGTATTCTACGATTGCATGTACGAAAACACTACGAATGGATTACCAATTTGTCGTGCTTTATTCTTAAACGACCCTAACGACCTTAATGTGTTTACCTATGCCGATCAGCAATTCTTTTTAGGGAAAAATATTATGGTTGCGCCAATCACAGACGATTCGGATTACCGTGATGTTTATTTACCAGCAAACTTCCAATGGTTCGTTTTCGATATCGAAGGTGGTGCACTTCCGCAACCAACTGCTGGCGGAAAAGCTTACAATTGGTATGCTCCTTTAGATACTGTACCTCTCTACGTTCGCGAAGGGGCTATTATTCCTGTTAGACAATTAGAACAATGGGTGGGCGAATTAGAGCATAATAACCTTAACTTCTATATCTATCCAGGAAAAGATAGTAGTTATCAATTATATCTAGATGATAAAACCACTACTGCTTTCGAGGAAAATGACGAGTATAGAGTTACTGAAATTGTCTCAAAAAACACGAACAGTGGTAAGACGGTAACGTTTGCTAGAACGCATGACAATTATACTCCTGCAGAAGGGTATTTCTTAATTACTTTCTTAGGCGTTACCAATGACAAAGCTGGGATATCTGTAAACGGAAAAACGTTGTCCGCTTATACTGATGGTAATATAGAAACTGCTACTAATGATACGTTCTATTACGATGCTACTGACCAAAAGGTTATCGTTAAAGTATTTGATAAGACTTCTACAATTACCGTAGATATTGATTATTTGTTCGAATATAATTTTGAAGATATAAAGCTACCTACTACGGAATTAGTATAGTGCTAGTTTAATACCATTTCCTAATTGAATTTACCGAATTAAAAAGCGCCTTTTAAAATTTTACTTCAACATAAAAAACTAACATAGCTACTGCTATGCTAATTTTCCATGATTTATAAAATTCCAAAAATCATCTTTTTCTTTTAAGGTAAATTCAAATAAGAACTGGTATAATTTGTAATAATTCTTAGATTATTTATTTGATTTGAAACCTTAAAAGCCTAGCAAGAAAACAAATTCTTACTAGGCTTTTTAAAATCTAATATCTGAAGTAAATAACTTTGCTTACTCTACAATCAATTTATATTGAGGAGTAGGGTTTAAAGGACAGAAGTAAACATAAGTCCCTTTTTTAAGTGCAACTTCTTTAGAAGATTCTGTTTTACCTGTAGCAACTAATTTTTGTACATAGGCATTTTGAATATGATGCTCTTTTTCTAATTTTCCTTCTGGAGCTAAAACGAAACCAACTTCGTGGTCAACTCCCGAATTTTCGATTTCGAACACATAAGTTCCTTCATTTAACTTTAATTCTTTAACAGTAAATTCACCATTAGTTTGTTGAAGGTTAACTGTTTTTACGTCTTGAGCTAATGCTGAAACAAACACTCCTAACGACAATACTAATAGACTAAATAGCTTTTTCATAATTTCTAATTTTAATACACTATCTCAGTCGAGTGATTTTCAGTATCACATCAGTCAATTTTTCCCTTTAGCTATTCAATTTATCCTTTATTCAAAAAATGTGTTTTGAATTCTGACATAGAAACACCTTCTAACTTTTTAAATATTCTTCCCAAGTTCGATGGATCACTGAATCCTAATTCGAAAGCAACTTCTTTCAAACTACGCTCCGAATACATTAATAGTCTTTTTGCCTCTAGAACAATACGATCGTGAATGATCTGTAACGGAGAAGTATTCAATTTTTTAAAGCTATTGGATAAAGTCTTCGGAGCTTTAAAAAGCTCTGATGCGTAAAAACTAACAGTATGCTCTTTTTTAAAGTGTTCTTCGACCAAAACATTAAATTGTCTTAACAAATCATTATTTGGCACTACTGAATCTGCATATTGATACTTATATTTTACCTGTCTTGTTAGTAAAATAATTATTTGCTTTACCATGCTCCGAAACATTTCTCCCGAAAGTCTATCTAGAGTACTAAATTCTTTTAATAAATTATCAAACAACATATTTAAATGTATACTTTGTACATCGTTTAATTCTAAAGCTTGTAATCGTAAATGATTATAAAAAAGTAAGCCCGCACAATTCACTTCGTGATCGTGATCTTGTATACAATAAAAC
>CALFUO010000242.1 GCA_937929895.1 uncultured Aquimarina sp. | reverse complement strand
CTATTTGTCAATTATCTAAGATGCTCCGTTATCCTTTTTGTTTTTTCCTTCTTTCATGGCTTCACCAATTTGATTCGAAGCCGTAAATGAAGCTACCATGTTATTTAACATATCACTACCAGCTTGTGGAGAATTCGGTAATAGTATTAGATTACTATTAGTATGTTCTCCTACGGATTGTAAGGTATCGTAATGTTGAGTAACGACAATTAGGGCAGAGGCTTCTTGCGAATTGATTCCAACTTTATTCAATACTTCTACAGACTCCTCTAAACCACGTGCAATCTCTCTACGCTGGTCAGCAATACCTTGTCCTTGTAATCGTTTACTTTCTGCCTCAGCTTTTGCTTTTTCTACTATTAGAATACGTTGTGCGTCTCCCTCATACTGGGCAGCAATTTTTTCACGTTCAGAAGCATTAATACGGTTCATAGCTTCTTTTACTTGTTCATCAGGATCGATATCAGTAACCAATGTTTTTATGATATCATAACCATAATTCATCATCGCTTCATTCAATTCTGTTTTTACAGCTATTGCAATATCATCTTTTCTTTCAAAAACATCGTCTAAGCGTAGTTTAGGAACTTCAGCACGAACCACGTCAAATACATAAGAAGTAATTTGATCGTGAGGATAATCTAATTTATAGAAGGCATCGTACACTTTTTCTTTGATTACCATGTATTGTACAGAAACCTTTAGTTTCACAAAAACATCATCTTTAGTTTTCGTTTCAACAATTACATCTAACTGCTGAATTTTCAAACTTAATTTTCCAGAGATCTTATCTACTAATGGTACTTTAAAGTGCAACCCAGATTGACGAATACTATGGAATTTTCCAAAGCGTTCGATGATTGCAGCAGTCTGCTGTTTTACAGTAAAAATCCCTGTAACGATAATAACGATGGCTAAAAAGCCAACTAATGGTAAAATCATGATTGTATTTATTTTAAGTTTTAGTCGGAAGAAGGTACAAAAAAAGAGGGCACAACCCTCTTTTAATGTTTTACTTAATTACGCTAGCATTCGAAACTTTAGAATATAGACCGTTTCACTATAAGAGAAGAGAAAATAGACTTTTATATATCAATAGATTGGATGTTTTCGTTTAAAATTTTTAGCTTTAAAATTCACAAAACACTTAATATCAATTATCATTTCTAATACTTAAAATTTTCGGATACTAGTGATCTAATTATTGATTTTTTGTTCTAATTTAGAAACTCGTTTTTCATTTCTCTTATCTATAAGTGATGCTGTTGCCCAAATAGCAGCGGGTATCCATCCTATAATAGTGATTTGTAATAATAAACAAACGATACCTGTCAAAATTTTACCTCTAAGAAAAAATGAAAGCCAGTGGAGTAGTATAGCTATAAGAATCATATTAGTTAGGATAAATTAGCAATAGCATTTTTGACTCGAAAAATTGTGGCTTCTTTACCAAGTAATGCAGCAATTTCATACACATCAGGTCCCATTAATGAACCGACTAAAGCCAAACGTAAAGGCATCATTATTTTTCCAAAGCCTATTTCTTTAGAAGTAATCCACTCTTTTATTATCAAAGTAACGTTAGCTGAAGAGAAATCATCTATTGATGTTATAACATCGACTAATTCATTCATCAAATCACTTGTTCCATCCTTCCAAGCTTTTTTAGAAGCTTTTGTATCATATGTTGTTGGTGCTTCAAAAAAGAACTTTCCCAAATTCCATAGATCATCAACAAATACTGCACGTTCCTTTAGACTTTCAACTATAGTTTCAATAGGTAAAGAAGTTTCGATACCTTTATAAGAAAGTAAGTTTTTAAATTCTTTAGATATTAAATTTGTATCACGTTGTTGTAAGTACTGTTGTTGAAACCATTTGTTCTTTTCAGGATCAAACTTAGCACCAGATTTATTTACCTTAGATAAATCAAATATCTGTGTTAATTCTTCTAAGGAAAAGATTTCTTGTTCAGTACCAGAATTCCATCCTAGCAATGACAAAAAGTTAACGACAGTTTCAGGATAAAATCCTTCTTCACGATAACCTGTAGATACATCACCTGTTTTAGGATCTTTCCATTCTAAAGGAAAAACAGGAAATCCCATTTTATCACCATCACGTTTGCTTAATTTACCTTTACCAACAGGTTTTAGAATTAATGAAAGATGTGCGAATTTCGGAGCTTCCCATTCAAAAGCTCTGTACAATAAAGTGTGTAAAGCTAAAGAAGGTAACCATTCTTCACCACGAATTACATGTGTTATTTCCATTAAATGGTCATCTACGATATTCGCCAGGTGATAGGTAGGCATACCATCACTTTTATACAATACTTTATCATCTAAAAGATCTGTATTAATAACAACTTTACCACGTACTTCGTCAAACATTTCTAAAGATTCACCTGTAGGAATCTTAAAACGAACGACATATTTTTCTCCAGCATCTAACTTCGCCTGTGTAGCTTCTTTAGTTAAAGAAATAGAGTTATCTAATTTTCCACGATTTTCCCAGTTATAGATAAATGTTTTTTTCTCTGCTTCATATTCCTTTCTTAAAGTATCTAAAGATTCAGTAGTATCGAAGGCATAATATGCCATTCCCTTTTCTATAAGTTGATTAACATATTCTTTGTATAAGTGTTTACGTTCACTTTGTTTATATGGTCCAAAGTTACCTTCTTTACCAGGTCCTTCATCGTAAGGAATCTTACACCACTCTAAAGATTCTTTAATATATTCTTCGGCGCCTTCTACAAAACGATTCTGATCGGTATCCTCGATGCGTAAAACAAATGTTCCATTATGCTTTTTAGCATATAAGTAATTAAATAAGGCAGTGCGCAGACCACCAATATGTAGAGGCCCAGTTGGGCTAGGAGCAAAACGAACTCTTACTGTACTCATTATGGTAAATTTTCCACAAATATAGGTGTGATCGTGCGCTCAATCAAAGCATATCTTGCGAGTATTTAACATTGTTAAGAGAAATCGTATTTTTAACTCATATTGTGAAAGTTAGTACTGTATAAGGACTATTACGAATTGATTTTATGAAGCAGATCGATAAGATTACCAAAAAATTGTCGGAGTTTAGAAAGAAATATCATCTTAATGAATTAATTAAGGGAATGCTATTACTGTGTCTGATAGCCTCTGTTTACTTTATTTTAATTCTATTGTTAGAAAAATCTTTATGGTTATCTAGTGGTTTTAGAACATTTCTGTTTTGGTGTTCTATAGTTTTGGTTTCAGGTGTTATCATTCGTTTTATAATCATTCCTATAATTAAAATGACTAGTGATCGATATAAGATTTCTACATCTAATGCTAGTAAGATTATTGGTGATCACTTTCCGGAAATCTCGGATCAGCTTATCAATTTATTACAATTTGAAACTAATAATCAGTCAGATTTGGTTTTAGCTGCAATAGATGAAAGAGCCAAAAATCTCTCTCCTTTTTCTTTTTCAAGTGCCATAGATTTTGGTAAAACACTTAAGTTTTCGAAATGGTTAGCAATACCTGTTGTTTTATTTATTCTTAGCGTACTTATCTATGGTATAAATTGGTTTCAATCCCCGTTGGAAAGAGTTGTGAATTATAAAACTGCATACATACCTCCAGCACCTTTTAAATTTATTGTCAATCAAAATACTTTAAAAGTCCTCGAAGGTAGTAATGCTGTTATACAGGTAAATGCAGTAGGCCACAGTTTACCAGACAATGCCAAGATTGTTATAGATGAAAAGGAATTTTTTTTGAATAAACTTTCAACTTCTAAATTTTCGTATACCCTAAGATCCTTAAAAGAATCCAAACAATTTTATATTAAATCGGGTAAGGTTAGAAGCAAGTCTTACGATATTGAAGTTTTAGATGCACCAACGATAGATAAGTTTAGAGTAACTATTATACCACCTAAATACACAGGGATTAAAAGTGAAGTTTTTAAGGAACAAGGAAATGTAGAAGTACCTAAGGGAAGCATGCTGAGTTTTACTATTACTAGTCCGAAAGCAACGAACATAGAAATGATTATTGATAGTTCAGCTTCAAAGTTTAATAAAATAGACAGCGATTTTCGTTTATCAAAACGTTTTATAGTACCAGTCGATTATACAATTTTATCTTCTAATCTACATGCAGAAAATTTCGAAAAATTAAAGTATCAAGTAGATATTATACCAGATCGCTCCCCAATTATTAACGTAGAACAAGGTAAGGATAGTACTAATGTGAAGGTAAATAGTTTTAAAGTCGAAGTAGGAGACGATTATGGATTTACGCGTTTAGAAGTCGTACAAACCGATCAAAATGGTAAAGAGGTTAACAGAATACTACTTAAAAGACCACAGAAAACACTTGATATTTTTAATATTGATTTCGATACAAATAAGGTTTTTAATAACTCTGGTAGTTATAGTTTCTACTTCGAAGTATATGATAACGACGAAATAAGCGGATTTAAATCTGCTAAGAGTAAAGTTTTTAATATTAAAAAGAATTCTGCTTTAGAAGAATTAGCTAACAATCAAAATAAGGATGATAGTAATATAGAAGAATTTAGTAATAGTTTAGAAGAGTTAGACCAAACACAAAAGGAATTTCAAGAATTCAATAAGTTACAGAAGCAGAAAACAAATTTAGACTATAAAGACAAGCAGAAACTAGAAGATCTTTTAGATAAGCAGAAACGAGATCAAGAAGATTTAAAGAAATTAAACAATAAGCTTTCTAATACCCTAAAAAAATTGGAGGATAAAGTGGACTCAAAAAAATCCAAAGAAGCATTAGAAAGAATGAAAGAACAGCTAGAAAAGAATGAAAAGTTATTAGATGAGATTAAGAAGGCTATGAAGGAATTAAAGCCTAATGTAGCTAAAGAGAAAATGGACGAATTAGAGAAGTCTAACAAATCATCTAAGAAGACCTTAAAACAAATTCTGGTAAGACTTAAAAGACAATATATAGTTAATAAGCATTTAGCAATTGTAGAAATGCTCGAATTATTAGCGAACCAACACGATACTTTGGCCTTAAATGGTAAACTAGATTTCAATAAAAGTGAACAAAAAAGACTCAGTGATAGTTGGGATACCATACAGGAGGAATTAAACGAATTAAGACGAAAAAATAATGAATTAAGGCGTCCAATGATCCTAGATGATGATAAGAATAAAGAAAGAAGAATTGGAAAGGATATTAATCTTATAAATGAAGCAATTAAAAAGAAAGACATAGTCGCTGCCAACACTGGGCAAAAAGTTGTTGCTGCTATGTTAAGAGGGTTAGCAAAAAAGATGGGTGAAACTGCCGGTGGAGGTGGTGGTATGAGTAAGGATCAGTTAGATGAAGATAAAGAAATGTTGCGCAAGGTATTAGATAATTTGGTTGTTTATTCTTTGGATCAAGAAAGTAATATGAACCTAATCAAATTCTCTAATAGTAACGATCCTAGTTATTCAGCCTATGTTAGAAAGCAGCATGGACTAAAAGAAAATTTTGCTCATATAGACGATAGTTTATTTGCTATTGCTAGTAGAAATGAAAAAGTAGATCTTAAGATTAATCGATTAATAGAAGAAGTAAATTATAATATAGAATCTTCCATTACTAAGATTACTGACAATCAATCTAGACAAGGTGCAGTAAACATGCAGTATGCTATTAGCTCTTCTAACGAGCTAGGATTGATAATAGCAGAAACTATTTTAGAATTAGACACTCCATCTAAACCTAAAAGCGGAGAAGGTAAACCTAAAGACGACTTTCAATTACCAGATATCATAAAAAAACAAAAATCCTTACAAAATGCCCTAGATCAATTATTGAAATCTCAGCAAAAGAAGAGTGGAGATTCAAAAAGTGAGGGGGATTCGAATAAACCAAAAGCAGGAGATAAGGGTAGTGAGAGTGATAAAGGTAAAGAAGGAAATAAAGGAAGTGAGGGAAAGCAATCTGGTCAAGGTAAGAGTGGAAAAGGACAATCTGGTGATCAAGGAAATTCTCAGTCTGGAGAATCGAAAGAATCTGGAAATAAAAGAGGAAATGAAGACACTAAGGGAAATGAAAAAGGTGATAGTAAAGGGAAAGGTAAGGATAGTAAAGAAGGTTCTTTAGATGGTCACAAGAGTGATAAAAAGGGTAAAGGTGATAAAGACGGCGATGGAGAAGGAGAAGGTGCCAAAGGCAATAAAGGTGATAAAAAAGGAAAAAAACCTGGTGGAAATGGAGAAGGAGATAGTACAGGTGATGAAGAGAATGATTTACAAGAGATTTTCGAAATTTATAAACAGCAGCAGGATTTAAGAAACCAACTAGAGGATGCTATTTCAAAAGACGGTATATCGCCTGATGAAAGACGAGTGTTAAACCAAATGAAAGCTATAGAAAACGAACTTATTGAAAATGGTTTTAATACTGAAACTACAAAAAGAATGGAACGTTTAAAACACCAATTGTTCAAATTAAAAAAGGCACAATTTGAACAAGGAAAAGATGATAAGCGTAAATCAAATGTTTCTAAAAAAGACTTCGAATCAAAGTTTAATTCTACGAATACAAGGAAGGTTTACTATGAAACAAAAGAGATTTTAAATAGACAAGCCTTACCTTTGCAGTCGGAATATAAACAACGCGTTAAAACTTATTTTTTAAAGTGATCACTTATAATTTTATTGATGTAGAACACCCATTAAATGAAGGTAAATATTCAAAATGGATTGCAGCTGTTGCAGTAAGAGAGAAAAAAAGTGTCGAAGAGATAAATTATATCTTTTGTACAGACGAATATCTACATAATTTAAATATGAAGTTTTTAAATCATGATACGTATACAGATATAATTACATTCGATAATTGTTTAGGAAAAAATCTTATCTCTGATATCTTTATAAGCCTAGATAGAGTTAAAGAAAATGCAAAGGAATATGGTGTAACACTAGAAGAAGAATTAAATAGGGTTATGGTACATGGTGTACTACATCTTTGCGGCTATAAAGATAAAAGTGATGATGATGCCACATTAATGAGGCAAAAGGAAGATGAAAGTATGGCTTTGTTCCACGTGGAACTTGATTAATTCTTTAAGCTGTTCCACGTGGAACAGCTATTGTTTTTTATAATAGAATTCAAATTGTTTCACGTGGAACAAGGTTTCTGTTTTAATAAAAGTACTAGTAAGTAAAAAAGAAATCTAAATTAAATAGATCCACTTCGTGGATATAAATAAGAATAGGATATGTTCGATTCGATGTATGATGTTATAGTGGTAGGAGCAGGACATGCTGGTAGCGAAGCCGCTGCCGCTGCCGCAAACATGGGGTGTAAAACATTGTTGATTACAATGAATTTACAGAATATCGCTCAAATGAGTTGTAATCCTGCAATGGGTGGGATTGCAAAAGGACAGATTATTCGAGAGATTGATGCTCTTGGTGGATACAGTGGTATTGTAAGTGATACCTCGGCTATTCAATTTAAGATGTTGAATAAATCAAAGGGACCAGCAATGTGGAGTCCACGTGTACAATCTGATCGTATGCGTTTCGCAGAAGATTGGCGTTTGATGTTAGAAGGGACACCGAATCTAGATTTTTATCAGGAAATGGTCTCTGGTCTTTTGGTAGAAGGAGGGAAAGTTACCGGTGTGAAAACTACTTTGGGAGTAGAAGTAAAAGCAAAATCAGTTGTGTTGACAAATGGAACGTTCCTAAATGGATTGATTCATATTGGAGAAAAACAATTTGGTGGAGGTAGAGCTGGCGAAAAAGCAGCTACCGGAATTACAGAGCAATTGGTAGATCTCGGCTTCGAATCTGGAAGAATGAAAACAGGAACTCCTCCTCGAGTAGACGGTCGTTCGTTAGATTACTCAAAGATGATCGAGCAACCAGGTGATGAAGACCCTGTGAAATTTAGTTATTCTAGTAAAACAAAACCTTTATCACATCAGCGTTCGTGTCATCAAACGTATACTTCTACATTAGTTCATGACTTATTGAGAGAAGGTTTCGATCGTTCTCCAATGTTTAATGGAGCTATTAAAAGTTTAGGTCCGCGCTATTGTCCATCAATAGAGGATAAGATCAATCGTTTTGCAGATAAAGATCGTCATCAGATCTTTGTAGAACCAGAAGGATGGAATACTTGTGAGGTATATGTAAATGGTTTTTCTACTTCTTTACCAGAAGATGTGCAGTATAAAGCATTAAAATCTGTAGTAGGCTTCGAAAACGTAAAATTCTTTAGACCAGGTTACGCTATCGAATATGATTATTTTCCGCCAACCCAATTAAAACATTCTTTAGAAACTAAATTAATTGATAATTTATTTTTCGCTGGTCAGATTAATGGAACTACGGGTTATGAGGAAGCTGCTTCTCAAGGATTAATGGCAGGAGTTAATGCAGCATTGAAAGTTCAAGAAAAAAAACCATTCATACTGACACGTAGTGAAGCCTATATTGGGGTCTTAATTGATGATCTTATTACAAAAGGTACAGAAGAGCCTTATCGTATGTTTACTTCTCGTGCAGAGTATAGAACACTTTTGCGACAAGATAATGCAGATTTCCGTCTGACACCAATGTCTTATAAGATAGGTTTAGCCAAGGAAGAGCGTCTTATAGAAATGGAAGCCAAGAAAGAGAAGTCAGATGCTTTTGTGAGTTTTTTAGAGAAAACAAGTATATCCGAAAAGGTAGCAAATCCTATCTTAGAGGCGAATGGTTCTACACCGATGAAGCATAGTGATAAAATAGTAAAAGTACTTTCTCGTCCCCAATTGGTGTTAGAAGATCTCTTAGATGTAGCATCTATCAAAGACTATGTAGAAAAAGAAGAATTGAATAGAGAAGTATTAGAACAAGCCGAAGTACAAATAAAGTATTCAGGATATATTCAAAAAGAAAAGAATAATGCAGATAAGCTTTCGAGGTTAGAGCATGTGCGTATTCCTGATAATTTTGATTACAAGCAATTAAAATCACTATCATACGAAGCAGGAGAGAAGTTATCAAAAATTCGTCCTGTGACGATTGCACAAGCCTCTCGTGTAAGCGGAGTATCGCCTAGTGACATTTCGGTATTATTAGTGCATTTGGGAAGGTAGTTTTTTAGTATTCAGTATAGAGTATTAAAATTTATCAGAGTATAGCAGATAAAAATATCCCCGCACATTGTGCGGTTACACGTGGAACAATGGGGAAAGTACCAGTAAATACAAAGGATTACTTCTTAACACAAGAATCTTTTAAGCTAGTTTTTAATAAAAAGTATCAGTGTTACCAAACAGATCCTATCCCGTTAGATTTAGATAGGTATTACGAAAGCGATGCTTATATTTCTCATACCGATGGTAAGAAGAGTTTATTTGAAGTTTTGTATCAGATAGCGAAGAACTTTACTTTGATAAGTAAGAAAAAGTTAGTTCGTAATCTTTTTTTGAACCAAAAAAAATTAAAAATATTAGACATCGGTTGTGGTACCGGAGATTTTTTGAAAGTATTACCAGATACTTATTCTAAATTCGGAATAGAACCAAATAGCATAGCACAAGCTTTAGCGAAAGAAAAAGGGATTGATTGTGTTACTTCGGATAAGGCTATAGAAGAAAAATTCGATCTAATATCTATGTGGCATGTATTAGAACATGTTCGCGATTTAGAAGAACAATTTTCAACTTTCGATAGATTACTAAATGATAACGGTAAAATTATTATAGCGGTTCCCAATTACGAATCTTACGATGCTATATACTATGAGAAATTTTGGGCAGCATATGATGTACCTAGACATGTATGGCATTTTTCTAAAAATTCTATAAAAATAATTAGTAAACAATTTGGATACGAGCTGAAAAAAATGAATCCAATGTGGTTAGATAGCTTTTATGTATCAATACTATCAGAGAAATATAAAAAATCTTCTTTTGGTTTTGTAAAAGCAATTTTCAGGGGTTTAGTGTCTAATTTTTTAAGTTCTAAGGGAAATAACACTTCTTCGTTAATTTATATATTAGAAAAAAGCAAATAAGCTTATTTAAACGATGTTTTATATATAAGTCTTATACTTTGTTATCTTTTTTATTAAAGTTGATTAAAACCTTTTATTTTTAGTTATTAAAAATAAATAAAATATATTATTTTGTTTAAATACATAAGATTTACTTATGTATTATGATTGTATGTTTACAAAGCTCAATTAATAATTTATACTTATTTTTCATTGGTGTCCGATTAAAATTTTGAAAAGGTTTTTAAACATTGGTTTTATCGTATTTTTTGAAATTTAAAAGCATGCTTTCGGCTTGTATCACAGAAATTAAGTTTGTTATTACAATGGAAAATAGGAATCCTTTGTTTTCTAGTGTATTATCAGTGTAATCTTGACTCCTGTTTCTTGAAGAGAA
>CALFUO010000241.1 GCA_937929895.1 uncultured Aquimarina sp. | reverse complement strand
CATAAGAAGTTGTTCGATTATTTAGAATTCGAAATAGGTGTTCCGTATACCTGGGATACCTATAGACAGGTTCCTGTTAGAGACTTTTTGTATGCAGGGATGGAGAATGTCGGTTGTACGACATTCGATGATGATTTTATTGTGGATTCTAAGAACTTTGCAGAGAAGAATTTGGTAAATATTTCGGCACACGAATTAGCACATCAATGGTTTGGGAATTTGATTACAGAAAAGGATAGCAAACATCATTGGTTACACGAAGGTTTTGCAACGTTTTATGCTTTAAAGGCAGAACGAGAAGTTTTTGGGGAAGATTATTATTATTTCAAATTGTATGAAAATGCAGAGTTGCTAGATCGACAAAATAATCTAGGCGGAAGTACAACATTGGTTTATGAAAAAGCAAGCTCACTTACATTTTATCAACGGGGGGCATGGGCAATAGCAGCCTTAGAAGATTTAGTAGGTAAAGCAATTTTCAAAAAAATAGTGAAGGACTTTCTGAACACTTATGAGCTTAAGAATGTAACTACCTCTCATTTTTTAGGGATAGTTCTAAAACATACCAATAAAGACATTTCAAATTGGAGCAAGCTGTGGCTTTATAATAAAAAGTTTCCAACACGAGAGGCTTTACATATTTTGACAAAGTCAGAATTTATGCGTCAATATTTACGTTTGGCAGGAGAAAGAACACAACCAATGGCTGGAAAATATCAATATTTATCCGAAGCATTGAATTTTCCGATAAGTCCATATTTGGGGAGTGAAGCAGTGACACAGCTAGAAGAAGAAGTAAGTCCAGAAGCCTATGTATTACTCGAAAAAGCGTTTGATTCTAATAACCCTTTAGTGTTAAAATCTATAGTAGAGACCTTCAATAAAATACCAAAGGAGTACGAGCCTAAGTTTAGGAAGCTATTGCAGTCAGATTCCGATGAAACCGTAGAGGTTACTCTATATCAACTATGGAATAATTTTGAAGACCAGAAAAGAACCTATCTAGATCTTACTAAGCATAGAATAGGGAATAACGATAAAAACATTCGTACAGCTTGGCTGGCTTTGGCATTAAATACACCAGGGTTTTCAACTGATCAAAGAGCGGCTTTTAGAGTAGAATTGAATCAGTATACTTACGAGAATCATCCTATCGGCTTGCGAAAGTTTGCGTTTAATTTCTTAGCCATTTCAGATGGGTTTACAGATCAAAGTTTAGTAAATCTTGCAAAAGCGGCTATACATCCAAATTGGAGATTTAATAAATTTTGTACAGATACGTTGAAAAATCTTCTAAAAAACATTAAATATCAAAAACGTTTTTTTAAATTAATCAAAAGATTACCTAGTAAGGTTCAGCAATTAGTTACGGCTAAATAAGGAAACAGTTATTAGGTGTATTTATTATTAAGTTACTTATATATAGTTTAAAATTCATTTGAAAGAAAATAAATTCAATAATTCAATAACCCAATTATGAGAGCATTAGTTATTTCTGGAGGAGGGAGTAAAGGCGCTTTTGCTGGTGGTGTTGCCGAATATTTAATTCGAGAACAAAACCGTACCTACGATTTGTTTTTGGGTACTTCTACAGGAAGCCTTTTAATTCCTCATTTATCTATTGGTAAGATTGATAAAGTAAAGCAGATTTATACCAATGTCCGTCAAAAAGATATTTTTAGCTTAAATCCCTTTATTGTCCGTAAGAAGGAAGGTAGAGAGTATGTTTCTATTAATTATCTGACCACATTTCTTCAGTTTATTAAGTTTAAAAGAACTTTTGGAGAAAGTAAGGCGCTCAGAAAATATATTCAAAAAAACTTTACGAAAGAAGAGTTTTTAGAAGCGAAAAGGCAGAACATAGATGTCGTAGTAACAGTTTCTAATTTGACTAAAAGTACTTCGGAATATAAATCTATTCATGATTATAGTTACAAAGAGTTTGTAGACTGGATTTGGATTTCGGGTAACTATACGCCTTTTATGAGTATCGTAAAGAAAGATGATTACGAATATGCAGATGGAGGTTTTGGTACCATGATTCCTATTAGAGAAGCGATCAAAAGAGGGGCTACAGAAGTAGATGTTATTATTCTGGAGTCCGAAAATATGGAGCACAACAAAATCTTAGGAAAGAATCCATTTTCCTTAATGGTGAATCTATTTGGCTTTATGCTCGATCAGGTAGAGCATCATAATGTAACTGCGGGGAAATTGGCAGCAAAGAATAAAGGAATTCCCTTAAATTTATATTACACACCTTCTCAATTAACCGAGAACTCTTTGATTTTCAATAAAAAGAAAATGACAGAATGGTGGCAATTGGGCTATGATTGTGCTAAAAAGAAGTTCGAACAAAAAGCACTGAACGAACTTAGAGACATGGATATGCAGGGGTAGTTTTTATACCAAATCTGAAATAATACGGTTGTAATAAAAAGGAAAAGATTTTCGTTAGTTCAAGGCATAAAATTTTAGAATAGCATTAGCTATTGTTAAATTTTATAACATAGAAATAGTAGAAAAGATTTATCGTTTTAGCGATCATATTATTTCAGATTTGGTATTATATCTTCCCCAAAATCTTATCCATTACCCAGGCAGTATGGGTCGCTGTTTTACCAGTAGAAGGATGCACATCCTTATCTTCGAAAAGAACATCTTTCATTGTTTGTACATGATGCATTTGAACGTGTTTTGGGTTTTCAATAAAAATACGTTCTTCTTTATTCCCAATAGTTAAGATTAATGGATTGTCTGGAAAGACAGAAAAAGAGACTTTACCTTTACTGCCAAATATTTCTACACGATCTTGAAATTCACTTGAACCAAAATTCCAAGAACCAGATCCTGTGATACCACCTTTGTGAAGCCAACAAGCAGCTATAGCATCTTTAGCAGTGTATAGATTTTGTTGATTTAGACTTACCCCAGAAGCATTTTCAATGTTTCCAAAAAGGTGTATAAACAAGTCTAAACCATGGCTAGCTAAATCATCGAAATAACCAGCTAGAGCAACATTACTGTCAGTCCTCCAATTATAGGTTTCAGACTTGTCTAAATCACTTGGAGTACGGTTATAGAGCCAGCTAATATGTCTAACTTCTCCTATCTTTTTTTCTGCTAACCAAGTTCGAATTTGTTCGAAACGCGGTAAGGTTCTTCTGTAATAAGCTACGAATAGCGGAATTTCTTTAGATGCAAAAGCATCTAGGATTTCTTGGCTGTCAGCATAATTAGGAGCTAAAGGTTTTTCGATACAACATATTTTACCCGCTTCAACAACCTTTAAAGCATATTGCTTGTGTGTATCTGGCGGTGTAGCAATATATATAGCATCAATTTCTGTATCATTTATTAAAGCATCAGCGTTGGTATAATACTTTTCTATATGGTGTCTTTGCGCGTAGTCCTTAGCTTTTTCTTCATTTCTACGCATTACGGCTTTTATTACGAAACCTTCAGTTTTTTGATAAGCGGGTCCACTTTTTAGTTCAGTTACATCTCCACAACCAAGGATTCCCCAACGAATAATTTTAGTTTTAGTAGCCATAAATTCTCTAGTATAATTACCCTTGAAATTATCAAATAGCTAAAAACTCAACCTCTACTTTTTATGTAAAATACGATAGTCAAAGAATCTCTAATACGATTTGTTGATAATAATTTCGTATTCAAGGTTTGATTTATTTTTTCTCTAGTGCAAGGCAAAAAATTAAAGAATAGCATTAGCTATTGTTTTTACTTTTTTAACGAAGCAATAGTAGAAAAAGAAACTAACCAAATGCGAAATTATTATTGATAAATCGTATAAAACCTAATTGTTAGACCTTGCGGGTCTAGGAATAGGAACTTCCCATTTTTTACGCAGCGCTAATAAATCAATATCGAAAGCTGCTGGCTGAGGTTTTATACGATCGTAAAGAATACTTTCGTACAGTATATATTCGATAAGATAATCTTGATATTCTTCTTCTGGTCTAAAAGTATCTTTTAAGGACATTTTAAAAAGACGGGCCGTTCTTTCATATAAAAAAGCTTTGACACCACTTCTATATTCTTTGATTAAATCGTACATCGTAGAACCCGTTTGACGATGAATTAGCTTAATTAAAATACGTCCTTCAGAACGTTTCATCTTTTTTAGTTCGGGGGTAAAACGCTCTTCGAAATACTTTTGCATCGCTTTAATGTACTTTCTGCGGTGGCGTTTCTTTCGAATATCAGTTAAACTCTTATTGAGTTCTAGTAAAGTGTCAGCAGCAAGTTTTGCATAAGGATATACCTTCTTTACTTTTCGCTTCAAAATAAGATAACGTTTATAGTTTGTGGCATCTTTTAACCTAGGAGGTCTTACAATAATGGTTTCTTGTAAGGGGATTACAGAACCGTAAACGGTGGTATCACCAGCAATTACAAACTCTTCCTTTCCATTTGGGTTAGGTCGAATAGTATCGTTTTGGGCGGTAATTCCAATCGAATATATAAGGATATATAAAAGCAGTACTAATTTCATACTTGTAAAGAAGTAAAAACTATACCAAAAATAGTAATTACAGTTACTTATTGTAGGCGTTAATCCTTAAATTCGTTAAAATTTCATTTAAAATTATGAGCAAAGAAAGTATACTTAACGAAGCGTCAATGACGTTTTTGGAAAAATATTTAAATAATGCTTCTCCAACAGGTTACGAATGGGAGGGGCAAAAAATTTGGATGGATTACCTAAAACCGTATGCTGATGAATTTATAACGGATACTTATGGTACAGCAGTAGCAGTAATTAATCCAGAGGCAGACTTTAAGGTTGTAATCGAAGGACATTCAGATGAAATTTCTTGGTACGTTAACTACATAACGGACGATGGTCAGATCTATGTGATTCGTAATGGAGGTAGTGATCACCAAATTGCTCCATCAAAACGTGTGAATATTCATACTAAAAAAGGTGTTGTAAAAGGGGTGTTCGGATGGCCTGCAATACATACACGTCGCGGGGGAATCAAAGAGCAACCACCTAAATTAGATAATATCAGTATCGATGTAGGATGTGCTACAAAAGACGAGGTATTAGCTTTAGGAGTTCATGTAGGATGTGTGATTACCTACCCAGACGAATTTATGGTATTGAATGAAAATAAATTCGTATGTCGTGCATTAGATAACCGTATGGGAGGTTTTATGATTGCAGAGGTTGCGAGATTATTAAAAGAAAACGGAGTTAAGTTACCATTCGGATTATACGTAACCAATTCTGTACAAGAAGAAATCGGTCTTCGAGGTGCAGAAATGATTACGCAACGTTTAAAACCAGACGTAGCTATTGTTACGGACGTATGTCACGATACAACAACTCCGATGATTGATAAAAAAGCAGAAGGAGATAGTAAAATCGGAGCAGGACCTGTAATTTCTTACGCGCCTGCAATTCAGCAGAATCTAAGAGATCGTATTATCGAAACAGCAGAAACGAATGAGATTCCTTTCCAACGTCATGCTTCGAGTCGTGCAACAGGTACGGATACGGATGCTTTTGCTTACAGCAATGGAGGTGTAGCTTCAGCATTAATTTCTTTACCATTGCGTTATATGCACACTACGGTAGAGATGGTACATAGAGAGGATGTAGAGAATGTAATTCGTTTGATTTACGAAACATTATTAACGATTAAAAGTGGTGAGACATTTAGTTATTTTGACTAATGGCTGACGAATTTATCGATATATTAAATGAAGAAGGAGAGCCAACAGGAGAGATTTTGCTAAAGTCTAAAGCCCATGCAAATGGGCTTTGGCATGCTAGTGCACAAGTGTGGATTATTACACCTGATCGTAAGGTGTTGTTACAGCAAAGAGCGGCTAACAAAGATTCCTATCCTAATTTATGGGACATCTCGGTTGCAGGGCATTTATCGGCAGGTGATACTCCTTTAATAGCAGCTTTAAGAGAAATAGAAGAAGAAATAGGACTGCAATTGAATAAAGAAGATCTTCAGTATCTAAAAACAATCAAAAGGCAGAAAGTTCCTAAAGATGGTTTTTTTGATAATGAATTTAATCATCTTTTTTTAGTGAAAAATCCTATTGAAATAGGGAGGCTTAAATTACAAGAAAGTGAGGTTGCAGCGGTCAAGTTAATGGATATCAAGTTTTTTGAGAAATCATTAACAGAAAACCAAGCTGAATTTGTGCCACATGGAGAGGAGTACTATCGTTTTATTTTAACTCAAATGAAACAGCAGTTTTAAAGAACGAACTGTTTCAAATTATTATTTTTGAACAAAAGAAAAACAATTGAATTTCTATATAATGAAGAAAATATTAGGTTTAATCACAGTATTGGTAGCCTTTTCTTGTGCTCCTAAGAAAGAAGAAGGTTTTAAAGTTTCGGGTACTTTAAAAGGGTTTGAAGACGGAGAAACCGTTTATATAAATCAAGTAAGTAACTCGGGGCGAATGGTACCAGTAGATTCTACGAGTATCAAAGAAGGAAAATTTGAAATTAGTTTGCCAAAGGTCGAATCTTCAGATTATAGTGTTATTACATTTTCAGATACCCGAGGAAATATATTACTACTTTCAGAAAACGAAGCGATTACAGTAGAAGCAGAAAAAGGAAAACTACAAGAACGCAAACTGTCAGGGGGAAAAGTGAATGCTATCTTTTCTACTTTTTACGATCGCGTAATAGAGTTAGCAAATCAGCAAAGAGAACTTTCTGAGCAAAACCAAAAGGCTAGGGTAGAAGGAGACTACCAAGAACAGGTGCGTTTATCTAAAGTAAATGACTCGTTGCAGAAAGCGCAAAAAGAGTTGCGTTTAGAGTATGTGAAGAAAGACCCTCAGAGTTTGGTGAATATTATGGCAATTGCAGAGTTGATGAATATGCAAGAAAAGCCTAAAACACTATACGGATACTTTAAAGAGTTAACCCCTCAGCTAAAGGAAAGTAGATTAGGGAAATTAATTCAAGAAAATTTAGAGGAAAGTTTAGCTACGACTAACGAAGTAGGGGATGAGGTAGAAGATTTTTCAGCTCCTTCTCCAGAAGGGACTCCGTTATCTCTTAAAAAGAATTTGGGGAAAGTTACCTTATTAGATTTTTGGGCTTCGTGGTGTAAGCCTTGTCGTTACGAGAATCCAAACGTAGTTCGTGTGTATAATAAGTATCACGATAAA
>CALFUO010000240.1 GCA_937929895.1 uncultured Aquimarina sp. | reverse complement strand
GTAAAGGTTAAAGTATCTAAAACAGGTAAGCGCTCTCTTTTTCTTCATAAAAAACCCATCGTTACTGAAGAGATTTTCGAATTTAAAGATGGTGAAATAAGTAGTATCAACGTTATCAATTATATCAACTTCAATAGTCAGTTATTTATCAATAATAGACTGAAATTAAGAAGTTGGGTAGATGACAACTATCCAGAGCTAAATGGTTTTCTATACAAACAAACTCCCAAAGCAGCTAAAGACTATTTAAAGGCTATAAAATTGTATCAATTAAAGTCGGACTAATAAAATACTAAAAACACCTAAAACGATCAATAGCTTTAATAAGTTGTGAAGTTTAATATATGCCGCCTTTGAATTTGCTTTAATTAGTTTAACCAAAAAAGCTAACAGAATAACAACGCTAATCCCGAAGAAATAATAAAGCTTTCCAACCGAGAACTTAAAAGTCAATACGATTGCAACTTTTAAAGCAATAGCCGTTAAAATATAAATTACCCTTTTCGAATAACGTTCCCCGTATTTAATAGGCAATGTTTTATACCCTAGAGTTAAATCTCCTGCCAAGTTTTCTAGATCCTTGATAATTTCCCTTATCAAAATAATTAAAGCCAAGAAAAGAGCTTCTATAAAAATAACTGATTCGTAATTCTTAAAAAATATAAAAACCACGAACAAAGGAAAGAACGCTAAAAGGGTAGCAATTAAATTTCCTATAAAAGCAAATTTCTTCAACTTATGAGAATAGAACCATAACCCAAAAATATATATCGAGATAAAAAGTACCGCTTTAAACGAGTTATAGCTTGCCAGAATTACAGCTGTGAAATTCAAAATAAAATAAAGTACCAGCCGTGTCTTTTGACTGATATATTGATTCAGTTTTGTACGCTGTGGCCTATTAATAACGTCTTTTTCGCTATCATAAAAATCATTAATGATATAACCTCCTGCAATGGAAATCGCGATAGCCGCAATCAAGGTAAAAAGTCTTACATTAAATAGAACTTCATAAATATCAACATTATCCGAAAGAATAAATGTGCTAGCTAGGTATTGGGCAATAATAATAAGCAGAATATTATAACCACGAATTACCGCAAGAAAACTAATTCCTTTTTTTAAAAACCACTTAAATCTTCTTGAAAAAACAGGCATTCGTTACTCCTTAATTGATATGCCTAAGGTATAAAATATTAGAAACGATATACGATCTCTAATGAATGATCTTTTAATGCTTTTTCTGCCTTTTCTAGATCTTGTGTAAAACCAAGGATATATCCTCCGCCACCTGATCCGCATAACTTTAAATAATAGTCATTCGTTTCAATTCCTTTTTTCCATAACTGATGAAATTCAGCTGGAATCATTTGACTAAAATTCTCTAAAACAGTTTTGGAAAGTGATTTTATATTTGTGAATAACGAAGCGACATTTCCTTTTAAAAAATCTTCTACGCAGGCGTCCGTATGCTTTACGAATTGCTCCTTCATTACATTTCGGAAACCTTCGTGTTTCAATTTCTCCATAAATAGATTTACCATAGGTGCTGTTTCACCTACAATTCCACTATCGATTAAAAAAACGGCACCTTTTTCCTCTTGCTGCTCTTGAGAAGGGATTCCTGCTGTTTCTACATTATCCTTAGAATGTATTAAAATAGGAAGGCTTAGATAACTATTTAAAGGATCTAAACCAGAACTACTTCCATGAAAGAAAGACTCCATAAAAGAGAAAATCCCTTTTAACGTTAACAATTTCTCTCTGGTAAGATTTTCTAATATGGTAATCTTTTCCGTAGCGTATCTGTCGTAGATTGCAGCAACTAACGCTCCGCTACTCCCTACTCCATATCCTTGTGGAATACTACTATCAAAAAACAATCCTTTATCTATATCTGATTGAAACGCATTTGTATCGAAAGCTACTAAGTCACTTTGATTCGTAGCCAAATAAGCTGCGAAACGTCGCAGATGACCATTAGATTCCGCATGGATTGGTGTTAACTCCTTTTCAATTTTAAGCGCCCCATTATAAAAATTATACGGAATCGATAATCCTTTAGAATCTTTTATAATTCCATACTCTCCGAAGAGTAATATTTTTGAGTAGAATAATGGACCTTTAAATTTCATTTGGAGCGTTATTTTAAAGTTTTTGGATACCTGTTCCAACCACGTCACAAATATACTGCTTGTTTTGACAGTACCCAGCCAACTCACTGTTAATAAACGTCAAAACCTCATCTTTGAACGATTTTGGATACAAAACATGCACATTTGCCCCCGCATCTAACGTAAAACACACCGGAATATTGTTCTCCTTTCTAAATTCCCAAATATGATTGATAACCTCTAAAGTTTCCGGTTTCATTAATATAAAGTAAGGAGAAGAAGTCATCATCATCGAATGCAATGTCAATGCTTCGCTTTCAACTATATGAATGAAACGCTCTAAATTTCCCTTTTGCATTACCTCAGCTAATTCAGCTAAGTTACCATTGGCTTGCTCGAAACGTTGACTTGCAAATGGATGCTCGTGCATTAAATTATGACCAACTGTACTGCTTACTTGCTTTTCTCCCTTATCAACTAATAGAATAGTATCTTGAAAATCTTCGAATATCTCGTGTACCTGAAAAGGAATCTTCACCGCAAATTCATCACTAGAACCTTCAACTTCAGGGTGTGCTCCCCAAACGGTCACCGGACCTTCTAGGCTTCTACAGGCGCTACCAGAACCTAACCTTGCTAAAAATGAAGCTTTTTGTAATTGCTCTTCCAGTGTTAAAGTAGACCCTAATGCAACTTCGATTTGCACTAAGCATTGAGCCATCGCTGCCATTCCACTAGCCGAAGATGCTATACCACTACTATGCGGAAAGGTATTTTCGCTATCTATCTTGAAACTAAAATCTTTCAGAAAAGGACAAAATTCACTAATTCTTTCAAAAAAGGTATTGATTTTTAGCTCAAAACTTGGTTTTGGCTGTCCTTCAAAGAAAAACTGAAATTCGAAATTATCAGAAGCACTTGACTTCTTTTCGTACGCTATTGAAGTTATGGTTTTACAATTCGATAGTGTAAAACTTAAGGATGCATTTTGTGGTAATTGCACTCCGTGTTTTCCCCAATATTTTACCAGAGCAATATTACTCGGAGCGCTATAGCTTACTTTTCCCTTTTCGGTAGTATAGCTAGAAAATTCAGTTCTTAACAAAGCCTTTTTTTTAGCAAATATAGCTTTTGAGATTATCCCTAACCAAAAAATGCTATTTTTATAATTAGTGACCTATTGAATTATCAACATACGTCATGCTGAATTTATTTCAGCATCTCATAAAACTTGGGATTTCCTAATAAAGATATGAGACCCTGAAACAAGTTCAGGGTGACGATAACTCAAAATATAAATTAAACCTTAAAAATTGTTGAGTATACTTTTAAGTAGAAGACTATCAAAAAACTATGAAACGGAAATCCATTTACATATTAATATCTGTACTTATTTGCCTAGCTGCTGGTTTTTTAGGTTCATTAGCCACACAATCTTCCGTAAACAATTGGTATCTGACAATTAACAAACCCTCTTTTAATCCTCCTAATTGGGTGTTTGCTCCTGTATGGACTTCTCTATTTATTTTAATGGGAATCGCAACAGGATTGGTATGGAGTCGTGGTTTTCACCATAGATGGGTAAAAACAGCTTTATATCACTTTGGATTACAACTATTACTAAATATATCTTGGTCGTTAGTATTCTTTGGTTTGAAAGAAATTTTTGGAGCTCTAATCATCGTAGTAGGCCTATTTATACTTTTATTGTTTACTTTCAAGTGGTTTAAAGTTGTAGACTCTAAAGCCGCTTACTTACTTATCCCTTATATTGCCTGGGTAGGGTTTGCTAGTGTCTTAAATTTTAGTATTTGGCAATTGAATTAACTCTAAGTTATTAGTTATCGGTTCATAGTTTTTAGTTGATATAAAAATGTATTTCCGAACTTAAACTTATCACAATCAGCAAATGGCATATTATTAAATTTAAAAAGTATAGTACTAGGAACTATAAACCAACAATCACAAACCATTTAAGTCATGTCTTACCAAAAAATTGCAAAAACCTTAGAGCGCTTTATTCCTAGACATACTTTGTTTAAATACGGATTTAATTGGTCACCTATGTATCGTCGCAGTGTGGGGCGATTAACCTACGTGTCTAAAGATTTGTTACAAGTGGATGTTAAGCTTCCTTTAAATTATAAAAACCGAAATTTCGTTGGTTCCACTTTTGGAGGAAGTATGTTCTCGGCAATGGATCCTATTCCTATGATTCAGTTACTACATATTTTAGGAGACGACTATGTAGTTTGGGACAAAAGTGCAGAGGTTCGATTCAAACGCCCAGGCCGCAAAACATTGTATACTTCTTTTACTTATACAGAAGCAGAAATTTCAACCATAAAAAAACTAGTAGCCGAACACCACGAAATTGATTACACCAAGACAAATCAGTTTACCACTAAAGATGATTATGCTACCGTATGTGAAGTTTCTAAAACAATGTATGTAGCAAAAAAGACTTTTTATAAAGCGAAATTAGCAAAACGAGCTACTAAAAATAACTAAACTACCTTCTCCTGAAATCCCAAAGGGTTCGGTTTTTTGAATTAAGTCGACTGAAGATTTACAGAATTACGTAGTTAAGAAGTTAAAGAAAGTTGTGCTCCTTATTACTTAACTACACAATTCTTAACTTCTATATCAACATAAAAGCACTTGACTATTTGATGGATAACTATATATTTATCTTTCGATTGACCCGTTAAGCTTCTGTAATACACTTTGCTGCTAAATACCCACCTGTCCAAGCATTTTGAAAGTTAAAACCACCTGTAATTGCGTCTATATTTAGACACTCA
>CALFUO010000239.1 GCA_937929895.1 uncultured Aquimarina sp. | reverse complement strand
AACTTCCATTTTAAATTCTTCATGTAAAGAGTTACCAAATACTAAATTCATAAGAGTACCCCAGTAATTCAGTTATCTGATTACCATCAATTTTTTTGCCAGATATACTAGAATTAGACATATCAAAATCAGGTTTAGCATATCCTAATTTCCTGCAAATTTGGTTATAGTATTCAACTTTAGCAGGATGTTCTGGATAAGATGCGTTTAAAGATATTCCCCATTTAGATTGTTTTATAATGGCTTCGATGATACCAATACAATCATTGCGATGAATAAGGTTTACCGGCGCAATTGCATTCGGAATATCCTTTCTTTTAGATAGCATTCGAGCAGGATGTCTATCATTATCTACAAGACCTGAAAAACGCAAAATAGTGGTTTCGAAATTAGAATTGTTGTTTAATAATCGTTCGACTTCTCGAAGTTGTTTTCCTGCTATAGAATTAGCGTTTGTCTTTGTGTCTGATGTGATTGTAGGTATTGGGAATCCATCTTGAAAAACCGAAGTAGAACCAATAAACAGTACTTTAGAGATAGAAGAAGATTCTATAAAAGGTATTAGCCTTTTGATTTTGGCAACATAATTACTTTCTGGATTTCTTCTAAGTCCAGGAGGAGTATTTAGAATTAAGATTTCTGAATATTCTAAACATTTAACGATTTCTCCGATTACGATTTCTTCTTCTAAAATTACTTTAAAAGGTGAAATGTTGTAACTCTTTAAATCAGTAAGTTTTTTATCAGAAGTTGTACTGCCTTTAATATTAAAATTACGAGCAGCTAAATGTATAGCTAAAGGAAGTCCTAACCATCCTAATCCAATTATCGAAATTTGCATTATGTCGTCTTAATTTATTGTAAAAATACTATTTCGCGAAATGATCTTGAAATAGGTAGTGTTTAAGATTTAAAGTAATTGTTTATCAGTGTTTTGAAATGTTAAACTTTTTGTTAATCGTTAAATAGTTACTACCTTAAAAGAATAACTATAAAACAATGCACTATGGGATTTACAAGTTTTGTTGGAAAAAGGGTTAAGCCTGAGAAAAAAAGTATTGAAGCAGCAATTACAGTTTCAGATTATATGGCAAAGAACCTAATCACTTTTAAAGTCGAACAAAGTCTTGTTGAGGTGATGGAGATTTTGGCTAGGAATGAAATTACGGGAGGTCCTGTAGTTGATGAGAAAGGGAAAATCTTAGGAATGATTTCCGAGAGTGATTGTATGGAACAATTAAGTAATAGTCGTTATTACAATCACCCAACAGGGAGTGAAAAAATAGAAAAATATATGAGTTCGGATGTAGAAACTATCGAATCGCATGTAAGTATTTTCGATGCTGCGTCTCAATTTTACAAAAGTCCTCACAGAAGGTTTCCTGTATTAGAAAATGGTAAGTTGGTAGGGCAAATCAGTCAACACGATGTTATCGTAGCTGCACTTCACCTGAAGTCTCAAAGCTGGAAATAAACCAAAAAAAAGGAAGTTATCTTATAAGTTTCTTTAGTTTAAATCACTTCTTAATTTAACCCTGCATTAGAACTTCGTTAGAAGTCTTTGATTTACAATAAATACTAGTGTTTTGTTCATTCCAACATACCTTAGCTATGATTATTTTATAATGTAGAAATAGTAAAAAAGATGTATTGTTTTACCGATCAATTTATTTCCAAATTAAAATACGCCTTTAGAAATTCTACATCGGCATAAAAAGAACCGTAGTACGGACTATGCTTATTTTTTCTGACTTGTATAATTCCTAATTTCATCATTTTTATTTAAGATAAATTCATATAGGAAATGGTCTAAATTTTTTAATTTCATTGCGAGTTGAAAACAAAAAAGCACCTTTTCAAAAGAAGAGGTGCTTTTTATTAGCAACAATAAACCTAGGGCTTATTGTCTAAAGCTTATAGCTGTTGGCTAGGCCAATACTGCTTGTACTTTATCAGCAGCTTCTTGGAATTCAACAGCACTTTGTACATTCAATCCACTATCGTCGATTAATTTCTTTGCGATGTCTGCGTTAGTTCCTTGTAAACGTACAATGATTGGAACTTTAATAGCATCTCCCATATTCTTATAAGCATCTACAACTCCTTGTGCTACACGGTCACAACGAACAATACCACCAAAAATATTGATTAGAATGGCTGCTACGTTATCGTCTTTTAAGATAATACGGAAAGCTTCTTCAACACGTTTGGCATCTGCGGTACCACCAACATCTAGAAAGTTTGCTGGTTCTCCACCTGCTTGTTTAATTAAATCCATTGTTGCCATGGCAAGACCAGCACCATTTACCATACATCCCACATTACCATCTAAGTCAACGTAATTTAATCCTACTTCTTTAGCCTCAACTTCTACAGGGTTTTCTTCTGTAACATCACGCATTTCAGCATAATCTTTATGACGATATAATGCATTTTCGTCTAAGGTTACTTTAGCATCAGCGGCCATAATTTGGTCATCAGCTGTTTTGAAAACAGGATTGATTTCAAATAAAGAAGCATCAGAACCAACGTAAGCACTATATAAAGCAGTTACGAATTTTGCCATATCCTTGAAAGCAGCTCCTGATAACCCTAAGTTAAATGCTACCTTGCGTGCTTGGAAGGGTAAGATACCAGTCGCTGGGTCGATTTCTTCTGTAAAAATCTTTTCAGGACTAGTTTCTGCTACTGCTTCGATATCCATACCACCTTCAGTAGAATACATTATCATATTTCGACCCGTAGCACGATTTAATAAAACAGACATATAAAACTCAGCAGGTTTCGAAGGACCATCGTAATAAACATTTTGTGCGATTAACACTTTGCGAACTAATTTACCTTCTGCAGATGTTTGAGGAGTAATTAACATCATTCCTAATATTTGATCTGCATAGTCTCGAACTTCGTCGATAGACTTAGCAATCTTAACACCTCCACCTTTTCCACGACCACCAGCATGGATTTGTGCCTTCACAGCGAACACTTCACTACCTGTAGCTTCGTTGATTTTTTTAGCAGCCTCAACAGCTTCTTCAGGTGTTTCAACCACAATTTCCAGAGGTACTTTTACACCAAAACTTTGTAAAATACTTTTTGCTTGATACTCGTGTATATTCATGATATTTTATTTCTCAGTCGTTTTCTCAAATGTAGAAAACCGCTTTTTCTCTCGCAAGAGGTTTTTACGAAAATTAGGTAGTATTACTTAGATACTATTTTCGTAAATCTCTCTATTGTATTAGGTTTTGTTATTTTATAATTCCTTTAGCAAAACCACTACCATGGCTGGCAGACCAAATGATGTCTTTATTGTAAGGATCAAAATCTAAACCTTCGATTTTATCAGGTTGCCCTAACCCCTTATTGCTCTTTTTCCAACTTTTTCCATCATCTTTAGAAATGTAGATACCAGGATTTAAAAATTTAGTTTTTTTATTTGGAGAAACGACAACACCAATCATTTTCGGATCGAGTTCAGAAACAGCTACACGATTCGTACTAGGCATATCAAAAATGAGTTCCCAAGTTTTTCCTTGATTACGACTTCTAAAAACACCACCTTGTCCTACTTGCGCTTTTCCATCTCCAGTAGCTATATACATTGTTCCATTTTTGTCAAATTTGATAAATTTTACGCTGTACACATTACTTGGTAATTTCATTTTCTTCCAGCTCTTCCCGTTATTAAGACTTTTGTAAAGTCCTCCTGTAACATCGTCTGGATTTGAAGCTACAGCAGCATAAAGTACCTCATAATTGTGATCGTAAGATAAATGATGGACATTTGCATTTTTAGGTAATCCTTTATTGTCGTTTTTCCAGGTTAGGCCACCGTCAGAACTGTAGAAGACTCCATATCTATTATAATCTTTCCAATTTCTATTGTTTTTAATCCACTTCCAAGGATGCCAACCTCTTTCGGTATGGGTAGGTACGCAAAAAGCGATGTCATTAGGAGTATCTTTGTCGACCACTATGCTAAATAGGTAAATTAGATTACCAGATTTCATTCCTGTTATCGGTTGAGAAATTGTTTTCCAAGTGTTTCCTGCATCAGTAGATTTTCTAAAGCAACCTGCATTACGTTGTCGGTTACTAAGGGTGTAATATATTTTAGGGTCGT
Organism: uncultured Aquimarina sp.; assembly: GCA_937929895.1. Lineage (GTDB taxonomy): Bacteria > Bacteroidota > Bacteroidia > Flavobacteriales > Flavobacteriaceae > Aquimarina. Next base: position 17,789 of record CALFUO010000239.1, on the reverse strand, counting down.
TAGGATCTACAGTTAACGAGGTAATACTAACGGAATGCTTTTTGTAGTTTGTCGTTTGTCCTTCGATTTGTCGTAAAGCAGTAGCTCCTGGTTTTACTAAATCACCATCTAAAGTGCTTTTCCAAATACCGTGTTCTTCTGTGTAGAAAAGGTATTTTCCTTTTTCTTTAGTGTTTAGATTTAGACCAAATCCAGGGAGATTACTATCACCTCTTCCTACCCAATTTCCGCTACCAGGAGCTGTTTCGTCATCATCGATTTGATGCCAAGTTTCTCCGTGATCTTTAGAAATTAAATGTTGTTGTTCGTAGCATATTATAATTTCACCATCGTTATTCATCTCCATTAATCTTACACCAACAATATGATCGATATCGTTTACTATATTTAGATGTGCAAATTTAGCGTTAACCCCTAAAGGATTTTTTATTGAATTCCAATATTCCTTATCATGTTCATCTTTCCAGTATTTACCAGCTCTTAATGCAGTGATCCATGTTTTTCCTCCATCTAATGTGCGTAACAATTCACTTGGTCCAAAGCTATAATCATGTTTTATATTTGTAGAAATATAGACCTCCTTTGGGTTCAAAGGATTTACAGCTATTCTATTGAAGACACCTAAAGTTTTAGAAGGATGTTCGGGAGCTATTTTTTTAATTTCATTAGGTTTTTTCCCTAACCAATAGCCAATAGCTCTAAAATATGACCAGTTTTTAGTTTTATGATTTGTTCTTTTTAAATCGAAATTTAGATTCCCCGTAATGTTAGTCCAGTTTTCCCCTCCGTCAACGCTATTAAATACACCCCCTTCAGCTGTTGTTGTTTTTCCAGAGATTTTATAATGAGTTTGTAAGACACAGTATAGAGAGAATACATTAGACTTTTCATTATAATAGTGTGTTAAATCACGGACGTCATTATATGGTAATCCTGTTTTACACTCTTTCCATGTTTTTCCTGCATTTGTCGATTTGTAAAGTCCAAAATTAGATAGTACATATATATGATCTGAATTTCTAGGATCTATAATAATTCGACCAATGTCTAAATCTTTAGAAACATTAGTCATTATTTTTTTCCAAGTTTTACCAGCATTAGTAGTTTTGTAAATATGTCCATACGCAGTATAATTTACCTTAGTCCCGTGACGATCTTTTAAGCTTCTATGCACATCCTTTACACGCCAATATTGGCCAGCACCTATATACCAAACTTTTTTGTTATTAGGGTCAATAGTAATTAGCGAATGCTTCTTTTTATCTGGGAAATTTTCAATTTTTCTCCAAGTTTTTCCTTTGTCAGTTGTTACATTCACATTACCTTTTTCTAACATTACTCCATAATTAGGATCTTGTACTGAAAAAGTAATCCAATTAGGTCGAATTTGACTACCTCGACCATCAGGATCATTAAGAGTTTTCCATGATTTACTTTTATCGATAGTTCTATACGAATTCCCCATGTCATAGTTTAAAAACATAGTTTTACTATCTGTGGGGTGAATGAACAATTCTTCACTATAACCAGAATTACCAGGGCCAATAACAGTCCATTCTAAATTAGGATCGCTTTTAACTTTTTGAGTTTGAAGTTTTGCAAAGAAGTTGTTTTTCTGGGCAAAAAGAATAGTGGTCGATAACCATAAAATAAGGAGACATTTTTTTTTCATAGAAAGTATTTGTTGTAAGGAAAATGTGGTGTGATACAATTAAATCTAGCACACTCAAAAATACACTTTTGGGCTTTCATGCCATGTGGTACAAAGAACGAAAAGAAGATCGATATGTAAAAAGCTTTACTATTTCATATGGTTTAAAGATTATCAGAAATCTTTTTTAAAAGCTTTAAATGCCATTTTTTATGCATTCAGAAATAAATTAAGAATACATAACATCACATACAAGCGATGCTTTTAGATCAATTTGGGAAAGTTGAAGAGAACTACTTCTTATGAAATTACTGGTGCACTTGGTTGATTGATAAAGAAGGGAAAAGTGTCTTCTTATCAAAAGCTTCAATTATCTTTTATTCATTACAGAAGGAGACTCCTTTACAATTTCTATTAAAACTTAAGGAGTGACGTATAATGTGAAAATCTTGTTTATATCAATAGGGTACCTTTAGTTCGAAACCAACTCGGTTTTACATTTATTTAAAAAACGAGGGATGGATAATTACAACCTAAGCATGCTCTTAATTTCAAAAAATGCTTAAAGACTTCTATTTATAAGTGTTTTAAGGTTTTTAATAAATTTTAATCACACATCAATGTAAAAAATTATAATTGTAAATTTGTGCACTATTTTATAAATGAATTAAGTATTAATTAAATCCAAAATGGAAAATTCAGATTTATTAGCTATTGCCGAACAGTACGGAAGTCCCGTATATGTTTATGATTCGGCAAAGATCGTATCGCAGTACCAACGTCTATCAAATGCTTTTTCGGGAGTAAAGAAATTGAAGTTGAACTATGCTGTAAAGGCATTGTCGAACCTTTCGATCTTAAAGCTAATGAAATCGTTAGGAGCGGGTTTAGATACCGTTTCTATCCAGGAAGTAAGAATGGGTTTAAAAGTAGGGGTAACACCTAAAAATATCATTTTTACTCCTAATGGTGTCTCGTTAGAAGAAATAGAAGAAGTTGCAGCTCTTGGTGTTCAAATAAATATCGATAATTTATCTATTTTAGAACAGTTTGGAACAAAACATCCTAATATCCCTGTTTGTGTGCGTATCAATCCGCACATTATGGCAGGTGGAAATAGTAAGATTTCTGTAGGTCATATCGACTCTAAATTCGGGATTTCGGTTCACCAGACTCCTCATATTGTTCGTATCGTAGAAAATACAGGAATGAAGATTAATGGGGTGCACATGCATACAGGAAGTGATATTTTAGATATCGATGTATTTATCCAAGCTAGTCAGATTTTATTCGATGTAGCAAAGCAATTCAAGGATCTCGAATTTATGGATTTTGGATCAGGCTTCAAGGTGCCATATAAAGAAGGAGATATCGAAACGAATATTGAAGAGTTAGGAGAAAAATTAACCAAAAGATTTAATACTTTCTGTGAAAATTACGGTAAAGATTTAGAGTTAGGTTTCGAGCCAGGTAAATTTTTAGTGAGCGAAGCAGGACATTTTCTAGCAAAAGTGAATGTTGTAAAACAAACAACTTCTACTGTTTTTGCAGGAATCGACACAGGTTTCAATCACTTAATTCGTCCAATGTTTTACGATTCTTATCATAGAATTGATAATGTTAGTAACCCAGAAGGGCGAGAGCGTTTTTACAGCGTCGTAGGTTACATCTGTGAAACTGATACTTTTGGTGTAAATAGGAGAATCAACGAGATAGCAGAAGGAGACATCTTAAGGTTTAAGAATGCAGGGGCTTATTGTTTCTCTATGGCAAGTAATTATAATTCTCGTTTTAGACCAGCAGAAATCCTTTGGCATAATGGGGAGGCAAAATTAATTCGTAAAAGAGAAACCTTTGAAGATCTATTAGCAAACCAAGTAGAAGTCTCGTTAGAAGCTATGGTAAGCATAGATAAGTAAAAAGGTAACATCACCCTTAATAGTTAAAAAAATATTAAAGTCGTAAGTGTTTTCTAATGCTTGCGACTTTTTGGTAATTTACTAGAAATAATAAAACTATACTTTAATGAAAAAACTAGGTTATTTAGTATTGATACTAGGGGTAACTTTTATCAGAACTTATGCGCAATCTGAACCAAATACCTTTACTAATTCTATAGAAAAGGCACATAAAAAACAACAATTTTTAAGTAAGAAAGTGCTTTCATACGATATTGCGGTTATGTTTGGAGGAAAAAACCATTTAGAAGCAAAGGTTACACAAACTGTTGGAGGAGATAAAATTAAAATTGAAAAATCAAATGGAGCTACCATATTGTTTGATGGGAACGAAGTGTATGCAACAGGCATTTCTAAAGAGAAATTAGGAGGAGCTCGTTTTGACATTTTTACATGGCCTTACTTTACAAATTTGCCTTATAAATTGAATGACAAAGGTACCGTGTGGTCTAATTTTGAAACGAAACCATTTTATAAAAAGACTTTTAATACAGGGAAATTAAGTTTTACTGCTGGTACAGGGGATGCTCCTGATGATTGGTATATAATTTACCAGAATCCAACAACAAAAATAGTAGAAGGAGCAGCTTATATAGTTTCTTTTGGTAAAGGAAAAGAAGCAGCCGAAAAAGAACCTCATGCTGTTAAATTCAACGAATTTAAGAGTGTAAGTAATATTCCTATTCCTGTATCGTGGACTTTTCACCTGTGGACAGACAAAGAAGGATATGGAACACAAGTAGGAGATGTCTCTTTAAAAAATGTACTTTTTCTTGATGAAGCCAATTTTTCGAAACCAGAAAATGCTACGAAAGTAGTTGCTCCGTAAGTATAAAATATTGATATATCAATACCATTTTTACCCGTAAATCGCATATATTATGTGGTAAATAAATAACGGATGCCAATCTTAAATTTATGATAGATTGGCATTTTTTTGTATCTTTTCATGAAAACTAGTTAGGTATGAGTAAGTTATTTCAACGATTAGGTATCGGAGGTGCTGATGAGATTTTAATATTGAATGAGCCTGAAGGTTTTTGTAAAGAATTAGACAAGTTGGAAGGGATTTTAGTAAGAGAGTCTGTGATCCGAACTTCAGAGGTGGATTTTGCGCTTATGTTTGTAACAGATCCTGGGCAAATAGCGAGACGTATCGATACGGTATATCCTAAACTAATAGGAGATGCAGTGATTTGGTATGCTTACCCTTCTGATCCTGGTAAAACTAAAATTACGGCTGAATACCCGTGGAAAATACTTGGTGATTATAACTTGCAATTAATAGATACGATGCCTATTAACGAAGATTGGATTGGTATGCATTTTAGAAAAATTGAGTTTATAGAAAACTAAAATGCGAATGATAATATCGGTTTTGCTCTACCTACAATATTCACGAATTAATCGGTTTTCAATGTCAAGGCATTTGCCCAGTTGTGCCAATATTCCAATCCCCATTTTTTGAATGAAATAAGGAAATTTAGGAGAAAAAGCATCCATCATATGTAGTCCAATAGCGATATGAAAAATATTCTTAGGAAGACCAGCTCTTGTCGTTTTACCATCATTAGCCAACCCATACATAATTTGTAATGCTTGGATCATGCGCTGGGGATTCAGAATTTCTACATCGAATATGACTGGTGAGTTCGATGTATTCAAAAACATATGACCTGTGCGATGTTGAATAGTGTAATGATCTCCTGCGGTTAAAACTTTTTCAGTCTTGCCGATACGAACATGTAATTCGCCCTCAATGATTTTAAAAGTTTCGTTTAATTTAGAATGATAATGGGGTTGATTTTGCCCTCCTTTAGATTCTAAAAAAGTTCGAAATACTAGTTTGTCTTTCGAACTTTCTAGTATTTCTATACGGTCTTTAATTATTGGATTAGAAAATATAGTGTTTTGCATTTTGAGAAAATGTCTATAAAGTAAGGACTACGGTAGTCAAATCATCACGTTTGGATGTTACTTTTCAATTATGTCACATTGAGTGATTTCACGGAGAGGAGCGTAGTGAAATTGTATCGAAATGTATTGAAACTATCTCTCGATACTATTTTTCTTCATTTCATTTTCGAAAAATCACTCGAGATGACATTATTTTAATGTAAATCCCATACCCTCTGCTTAATCAATCAAAGAAAGCCCAATACGTTTACGTTCTTCGTCAACTGAAGTAACGGTAGCAATCACTTGTTGGTTTAGTTTCACTACCTCATTAGGATCTTTAACAAACTGATTCGCAAGTTTAGAAATATGCACCAAGCCACTTTCTTTGACTCCTATATCTACAAAACAACCGAAGTTAGTAATATTGTTAATGATTCCAGGGACTTTCATGCCGATTTTAACATCAGAAATTGTTTTTAAAGATTCATCAAAAGAAAAAATCTTGATGCCTTCACGAGGGTCTAGTCCGGGCTTTTTTAATTCCTTTTTGATATCATTTAAGGTAGGAAGTCCAACATCATCAGAAACATAACTATTGATCGAAATACGATTGACGAGTTCTGAGTTTCCAATCAGGTCAGAAACAGAAACTTTTAAATCTTTAGCGATTCTTTCAACAAGTTTATAGCGTTCTGGGTGAATTGCTGAATTGTCCAAAGGATGCTCGCCGTCTTTGATACGAAGGAAAGCCGCTCCCTGTTCGAAAGCTTTAGCGCCAAGTCCTTTTACCTTTTTTAGTTGTGCCCGCGAAGAAATCCCTTTTTGTTCCGTTCGGAAGTTTACAATATTCTCAGCAAGCTTTGGGCCAATACCCGAAACATAACTCAATAAAGGAGCACTAGCCGTATTGACATTGATTCCAACAGCATTCACACAATGCATTACGGTGGTATCTAATTCAGCTTTCAATAAAGTTTGATTTACATCATGTTGGTATTGACCGACTCCTAAAGATTTAGGATCGATTTTTACCAATTCAGCTAAAGGGTCAGAAAGGCGACGACCAATAGAAACTGCACCACGAACCGTAACATCATAATCTGGGAATTCGGCACGAGCGATAGAAGATGCTGAGTATACAGAAGCACCACTTTCGTTTACTATAAACACTTGTACGTCTTTATCGAATGGTACTTTCTTAACGATGCGTTCCGTTTCTCTAGAGGCAGTTCCGTTACCAATGGCAATGGCTTCAATATCGTAAGCATTCACTAAACTTTTGATTTTTTTGATAGCCTCATTGGTTTTAGACTGTGGTGGGTGAGGGTAGATGTTTTCGTTATGTAACAACTTGCCCTGAGCATCTAAACACACCAATTTACAACCTGATTTAAAACCAGGATCAAGTCCTAAAATGCGTTTTTCTCCAAGTGGAGCAGCAAGTAACAATTGCTTTAAATTTTCTGCAAATACATCAATAGCCGTTTGATCTGCCTTTTGTTTGGCTTCTTGTAAGGTTTCTGTGGCAATAGATGGCGCTAATAATCGTGTGTAACTATCAGATATCGCGTCAAAAATAATATCGGTACACGCTTCGTTGTTTGACTTTACAAAGAAAGGATCAATTTTATCTAAAGCTTCCTCTTTGTCTACAGCGGTTTTCAAACGAATAATTTCTTCTTTTTCTGCTCTAAGTAGAGCTAGTAGCCTGTGAGAAGGAATACGATTTAAGTTTTCTTCGTGATTGAAATACATTTCGTACACCTTAGCTTCTGGTAGCTTGTCTTTTCCTTTTACCACTTTGGCTGAGATAGTTGCTTTTCGTTGAAATAGTTTTCGAATATTATTTCTTACCCCTGTATGTTCATTTACCCATTCGGCAATAATATGTTGTGCGCCTAATAAAGCTTCTTTACTGTTAGCGACGTTATTATTGGGAAATTGATTCGCTTTGTATTCTAAATCATTTTCACGTTGTGCCATAATGATTTTAGCTAAAGGTTCTAATCCATTTTCTCTCGCTACAGAAGCCTTTGTTTTTCGCTTTTTCTTGTAAGGAAGGTATAAATCTTCCAAAGTCGTAAGATCGAACGTGCCTTCTATTTTAGTTTTTAAAGTATCAGTTAAAGCTCCTTGTTCTTCAATACTTTTTAGGATTCCTTCTTTACGTTTTTCAATAGCTAAGAAATTTTCCCATTCTTTTTTGATGGCAGAAATTTCAACTTCATCTAGGTTTCCTGTTTTCTCCTTACGGTATCTTGAGATGAAAGGAATCGTAGCACCTTCTTTTAGTAATTCTAAAGTGTTTGAAATGTTTTTTTCGGCTAAACCAGATTGGTTTTTTATGAAGTTGATTTCAGTCATGTTGTAATACTATATTCTAGACGCTAAAACTAAAATTATTTTTGGCACTGCCAAAGTGGTATAATGAAGTGATTTAAACTTTTTCTTAAAACTTTTTAAGCGCTATTATCATGAATGCTATATAATTGAATTCTAACCAGCTTGTTGTAGTTGTGTAAAACGATTTAGTAAGCTTCTATAGCTATCCATCCATGAATTAGTTCTTTCAATACTATAGCGTTCATGGTATAACTTATCATCAAAATAATGATCTTCGTTGCTGGAATTGTTTCGTTTGTTCTTAGCAAAATTGGCTATTATTCCCTTGCTTTCACATTGATTCCTAAGCTTTATAGAATCAAAACCGGCATCTGCATTTAAAAACAAACCATCAATATTTATTTGAGCTTGCTCCAACGTATTGGTGATTTCTTTAAAGTGGATTTCTATATCAAATAGATCATTATGATTGCCACTTGTAGGTTCGGACATTGCAAGGGGTAGACCTTGTCTATTTGTAAAATATAAAGCGTTAGTAGTTTTTCCTTTTTTTACGACCTTGATATCCAACTTGTTCTCCTCTACGAAGAGCTGTGGTATGACTACCATCAAGATCACTACTGGATAAATCTAAACAAGCTTTATGTTTATTTAAAAGTTAAATTCAAAAAAAATCAACACCTTAATTTACAGTGTTTTAGTTGGTGGAGGTAAACTGATTGACAACCCAATACTTTATCTTCAAAGAGCGCTTTAATCGGTAGTTAATGTTATTGAACTCTTGTTTTGAGTTTGTATAGAATACACTTTATAATCTCAACTAGAAACATTCTAGGGGAGAACCCTCGATTGGAAAGAGGTAAGTAAGGTAAAATTTCTTTTTCTATTGTATCTTTAGCAAGTACACTGTACATAAGTAGGGATAGTTAATGAATTTAAGTCTGGAAACATAAATTTATACACCCCTGTTTTTTTAAAAAAGTTTAAATCACTTTTTTGAATAGCTTAAATATTAACATATGAAAACAGAGGATTTAATCAATCAATTCTCAAATTATTTATTTGGATTTGAATTGATTAAAGACAAAGTAATTTTTTCTCGGCTATTAGATCGTAAAGACTTAATTCCGATTTTTTTCGGACAAATCAGGCTCTGTTGTTTGTCTATGGAAAAATTAAGGCGCAGAAAAACTCGTTTGGATTGATAGCGAAGGAACTCCTTGTAATGTTTTTGCTGAATCCATTGAAGATTTTTTTGAATTATTGCAATGCGAACCAAATTTGATTTGGGAGTATTTGTCTAAATATGAGAACCATTTAATAAGTCCTAATTTAATTCCTAATCTTAAAACAATTTTTACATGGGAATATATTAATAAACATTATCCTAAAAACTTATTTAATGATTACTGTAATCGGCTAAAAGAAAATAACCTTAGCTTTAATACTAATCCTATTGAAAAAAATGAGTACAGCGATCAGTAATTCTGGTTTTTAAACTAGGTCTGAAAACAATTAAAATACTCCAATTAAACATTAGGTAACACTATGTAGAAATGCATTAAAACACATTTTGTATTAACCGTAGGTAATTATATTAACTAACATCTCAATAAATAATAGAAAATTATGATATTTAAACATTTCCTTGTCTTTTGTCTGTTAGGATTACTATACTCTTGTAATACCGATACTTTAGATGAAATTGAAAATCCAATTACTAATCTAGACTCAGACATTCCTCCCAATACCGCTACCAATTCTTGTGATTTTGACATATCTGGTGTTCAAAAAAATGAAACCATTGTTATAGATTGCATCTTAGATCTTAAAGGAAAAACGATAAACCTTCCTGAAAATATAACTCTAGCTTTTGACAAAGGTGATATTATAAATGGTACCATCATTTTTGCTTCTGGAGGAAAAATTGCTGGTGAACTTTTAAATTCTAAATTGGCTCTCGAAGGTGATGTACAATTAATAGATCCTGTTTTCAAGTTTTTTGCATCTCGATGGGATATTATTGAAGGAACTACTACCACAGAAATTGCATTAGATAATAATAAGAACCTTGAAAACTTATTTACTTATATCAAAAGACTAGGTGGAACAACTTTTCAAATTGATAAATTTGACGCCTTTTTTGAAATTACCAGAATTACTCCACCCGAAGTATTTTTTAGAGCAAGTGATGAAGCTATTAATATTCCTTCAAATTTTACTATAAGAATGACGGCTAATACTTTTTTTAGAGTTTTTCCTGCTGAAGAAGATAAAAAAAATGGGGCTATTTTTGCTTTTAATGATGTTGATAATGCATCCTTAATTGGTCCAGGAAACCTTGTTGGTGATCGGGATACACGAGCATATTCATCTGGAGATGTGGGTGAAACAGGGAGTCATCTAATTCATGTCCGATCTGGTAGAAATATAAAAATCGACGGTGTAAATTTTGTCGACGGTTCAAAGGGTGCTATCACAATATATTCTCAAGGTTTTTTCTCTAGACCTAATACCAATTACAAACCTTCTACTATGGTAACGATTAAAAATTGCTTGTTTAAAAATATTAGAAGAATGGCAATTTCAGTCACCGACGGTAGAGAAATTTTTATAGAAGATAACTCTTTTGAAAACACAGGTCAAGTGTCTCAAAGCTCTGATGGAGGAGATGTTGGATACTCAATTAATATAGAAGCGGCAAGAAGAAGAGATGATAATGGAGTTCTAGAAGAACTTCAGAAAGTGTTCAATGTTTATGTAAGAAGAAATACTGAGACTAATAGCAGAAGTGGATTTATCACTGTCAATATAGGGCAATTTACTACAGTTGAAGATAATATTGTTGGAACCAGGATATCTTATAAACTTGCTAATAATACCAAAATCCTAAATAACACATTGAAAGCTGATGGTATTGGTTTAGAAAGTTGGGCTATTTTTGCTTCTGGAACTGGAGAAACTGTTTTTAATAATGAAGTTGGTAATAATACCATATCTGGATATAAAACAGGAATTGTAGTTGCTTCAAATGAGGCATATATACATCATAATGTTGTAGATAACGTAGCCGTAGGTATACAGCTAAGTAGAGCCAATAACCCTAGAATAATTGATAACAAAATTACTAGAGCTAATAAGGGAATAACTGCAATGAATACTTTTGTGAAAAATGCATTAATAAAAGGTAATAATATTACCACAATTGATGGTTTTCATATGTTCTTTTCAAGTTTAAATCTAGAAAATACCACAACACAAAGTTACCAACTCAATGTTATTAGTAACACATTTTTTAACCCCCAAAAAATTACAATTTCTAATGCATATGGAGTTACGTTTACAGAAAATAATTTAATAGGTGGAATAGAAATTGGAAATTCTACAAACATAGAAGTATCTGAGAATACAAAAATTCAACCCGATGAGAGTGATGGGATACGTATCTTCGGAACAAATAGCAATGTTAGAATTTTAAATAATATTATTACCAAACCAACAGGAAATGCCAGGTTTGAATGTATTAATAACAATTCAAGTAATCCTAATGAAATTACCATAATCAATAATAGTTGCAATTGAAAATTTTATTTTTTTACTCCCCTAGATTCCGTACGAAAATTATTTAAAAGAGTTTAAATCACTTCAATGTTTTGATGAGGTAGTTTCGGTTTAAAAAATAATTACTTTTGTCTTCTATCATGAAAGTATGTATTGCCGAAAAACCAAGTGTTGCTAGAGAAATTGCTGCCGTATTAGGAGCAAAGACAAAATGTGATGGGTATTACGAAGGTAATGGTTATGCTGTGACCTATACCTTTGGTCACCTATGTACTCTTTTTGAACCAAATGATTACAAGCCCCATTGGAAAAGTTGGGATTTGAATAATCTTCCCATGTTGCCCGATAAGTTTAAAACCAAAGTGGTAGATAATTCGGGGATTCAAAAGCAATTTAATATTGTAAAAAAATTATTCGACCAAGCAACAGTAGTCATTAATTGTGGGGATGCTGGACAAGAGGGAGAGTTAATTCAACGTTGGGTAATAGATCAGGCTGAATATAAAGGAGAGGTACAACGGTTGTGGATTTCTTCATTAACTACCGAAGCCATAAAAGAAGGTTTCGAAAAGTTACAGCCTTCCGAACAATACGATAACCTATACTACGCGGGCTTTTCTAGGGCTATTGGGGATTGGCTTTTAGGGATGAATGCTACACGTTTGTATACCGTAAAACATGGAGGGTATAAGCAGATGCTATCCATTGGTCGCGTACAAACACCAACATTGGCAATGTTGGTGAATCGCTACAAGGAAATTGAAAACTTTAAGCCTCAACCGTATTGGGAGTTACAAACGCTGTATCGAGATACCTTGTTTAACTGTGAAAAAGGACGATTCTTAAAAAAAGAAGAAGGGGAGACTTTTGCAGAAAAAGTAAAAGAAAACGATTTTGAAATCGTATCGATTTCCAAGAAAAAAGGGAAGGAATACGCTCCTAAACTTTTTGATCTTACAGGATTGCAGGTCTATTGTAATACTAAATTCGGATTTTCGGCAGATGAGACGTTGAAGATAGTTCAAAGATTATACGAACAAAAAGTAGTGACTTACCCTAGGGTAGATACCACATTTTTACCGAACGATATTTACCCCAAAGTACCAGGGATTTTACAAAAACTCACCAACTATCAGAAGCTGACAGCGCCTGTTTTAGGGAAGAAAATAAAAAAATCTACCAAAGTATTTAATGATAAAAAAGTAACGGATCACCACGCTATTATTCCTACGGGAGTTCAAATGAATTTACAGTACAATCAACAGCAGGTATATGATATTATTGTGAAACGATTTATCGCTGTTTTTTATGAGGATTGTATCGTTGCTAACACAGCTGTAATAGGAAAAGTAGATGCCGTAACTTTTAAAACAACGGGTAAAGAGATATTAGAAAAAGGATGGAGAGTTGTCTTTGAAAGTCCAGAAACCAACAATAAAAAGGAAAAAGACATATTGCCCACCTTTACTAAAGGAGAAAAAGGGCCACATGAACCTTCTTTTTTAGAAAAAGAAACAAAACCACCAAATCAATTCACAGAAGCTACTTTACTAAGAGCTATGGAAACTGCAGGAAAGCAGGTAGATGATGAAGAAATGAGAGAGTTGATGAAGGAAAATGGGATTGGTAGACCTTCGACTCGGGCAAATATTATAGAAACTTTATTTCGACGAAAATACATTGAGCGTAAAAAGAAGAAATTATTACCTACACAAACGGGAATACAGCTCATTGAGATTATTAAAAATAAGTTGTTGACTTCGGCTGAGCTAACGGGTTTATGGGAGAAACAATTGAAAGAAATTGAAAAAGGAAATTTTCATGCAGGTGTTTTTATACGAAACATGAAACAAATGATAGATCATTTGGTATACGAAGTTCGAATGGAAAAACGGCACGTGAAAATTTCTCATATAACAACACCAGAAGCAACTGCAAAACCTGCTCAATCTTTAAAAGCAAAGAAGAAAAAAGCAGTCGAAGGTCAAGTCTGCCCAAAATGTAAGCAAGGAGTATTATTAAAAGGAAAAACCGCTTACGGATGTAGTGCTTTTAAAGATGGATGTAAATTCTTACTTCCCTTTACTTTTCAGGAGAAGAAAATATCCGAAAATCAATATTTACGTTTATTAGAAAAAGGGTGTACCGTAAATTTAAAAGGGTTTAAGACCACTGACGGAACCAAAGAGGGCTTATTACGTTTTGGGGAACAGTTTGAGTTGATTTTAGAAGAGAAAAAGAGTGCTCCAATTGTAAAGTCAGAAACAATTCCAGACTCAATGCCTTGCCCGAAATGCGGAAAAGGGACTGTGATTAAGGGAAAAACAGCTTATGGTTGTAGTGCTTACAAAGAAGGCTGTGACTTTAGATATGACTTTGATGTCTTGCGTAAAAATGCCAATGGAGTACCTTTAACAAAGACATTGGTTTTTGAATTGATACATCGAAAAGTGTGATCTTTTAGAAAGAGTGCTTTTAGATGTATTATTAATCAACAAAAGTTTCTCTAATAACAGATTTAATTTCTTTAATTTCAGGTTTAGACATTTTTCCTAGTTTTTTAACTATTCGAGATTTATCTATAGTTCGAATCTGGTCTATTACTATCCAGCCTATTTTGTTACTATGCTTTATTTCAATTCTTGTAGGATAATTTTTAGAACTGGTAGTCATAGGAGCGACTATTACAGTTCTCAAAAACTTATTCATTTCATTAGGTGAAATGATAACACAAGGTCTGGTTTTATTGATTTCACTTCCAATGGTAGGATTAAGATTTATTAGAACGATGTCATATTGTTTTAATTCCATTCTTCAAAAGTTTCGTCTTCAAAAACATCATTAAATAATAATTTATCGTCACCATTCTCATTCATCTCTTTGAAAGCATTTTCCCATCCTTTTCTTGGAGTAGCTAGAGGTTGGATAATTATTTTTCCTTTTTCAAGAATCAATTCAACTTTATCTTTAATATTATACTTTTCAAGTATAGTTTTACTAAATCTAATTCCTTTAGAGTTGCCTATTTGTATAACTGAAACTTCCATAATTTATAATTTTAAAATATAAAGGGATAAACTGAATTGCGTCATACTGAACTTGTTTCAGGATCTCAATTAATTATATAAAAATTGATAGCATGAGATTTCTTGTCAAGCAAGGAATGACGAAACTATATTTAGTAACACTAATTCTGGATATTTTTGTTATTACAAAGTTATTACAAAAAACTATTTTTCCTAATTAAGCTTGTTAATTTTTAAAGATTCTTCTTCTTTGAATTAAACATTCTACTCAAAAGAAATCGTCTTAATAATAGATTCTAATTCAAACATATAATCACGTTTCTTTACTGTTGGTGCGAATACAAATCCTTCACATACATAATACTTCTGTTTGGCTTCATCCTTAATTACATAATTAACAAATGGCCCAGCCATGTATTTGTTTTTTACTTCCCAGGTACCTTTCGTTTCAATAGTAGGTAGGCCAGCAACAGTAGTTTTATTTACATACGGGGCATAGGCTTCTTCGGTGATAAAACGTCCACCGTCATCAACAACAATATGATCTCCTGCAATTTTATCTCGCATGTTAATGATGTTTTTAGTCATGTTTTCATCGTTGCCAAAATAATCAATAGGTAAAGTATAGAAAGTCAAATCGGTCGTTCCATGAGGGTTGTTTTTTCTAATCCAATAGAAATCTTTACTAGCCTTAGCGATACGATAGTTGTAAGGAACTTTAATAGTAAAACCTAAAGAATCCTTAAGTCCTTTAATCTCTAATTTTTTGCGTATTGTACTTTGTTTGTATGAAACTTCATGCTTTTTTAGATTCGTAACAATTTCTTTTTGGTGTTTCTTAATCTGCTCGATGATCTCTTTATCAGTGTAACCCGTTAATTTATACCCTAGCTGAGGTCGAGCAAATTTGTTGGTGTATTTAAAAAATCCTTTTTCCTTTCCTTCTTCAACAATAATAAAGTGACGTGCTTTTTTTGCAAAACCAGAAAATGCTTTAGGAGGCATTTGTTTCATCGTAAATAAAGGCTCTTCTTGCGGAAGCCCCATTACACTAGCAGCAAACGAACGACGTAGTTGTTCTCCAACTGCTCCATTCCATAAATGATTTTCAGAAACAATAGTTAGTGAATTTAATCTTCCGGCAGATTTGGCGTAAGCACCTTGCTCCTGAGGTTTAGACGTTGTTTTTTTGGTTTTCTTTTTTTGTCCACAAGAGATGAAAGTCAATAAAGCTAAAGTGATATAGATAAGTTTTCGCATGATGTTGTGTTTAGAATGTAGTTTCAACAAAAACTAAGCCGCTTTCGTATGTAAGTAACGAGTTAATTTTATGGATAAGTCAGTAAGAATGATTTTAGCGTTAGCATTACGCTCGATATGATAGATAGCATCATTTAATGCTTCATAGATTTGCAAGATGTTAGCTCCATGTACAAAAGGTGCAAATTTGTTAATATCAAAATTGCCAGCTTGAGGTTCGAAATAGACTAATTCTTGGGCTTGGTAATTACTCAATAAAGCCTGACGGAAAAACTCTAAACAATATTGAAGAAAGTTTTTTTGTACTTCTCGACCTGAAGTCGCAATAGTTTCACTCCATTCTAACAAATCTTTGATTACTGTTTTGTTTCCTTTGGCTCTAAATGCTGCACGAACCCAAGTAATAAACCATTGCTCGAATTGATTCTCACTTTCGTTGGGTTTCAATAATTGTAGGGCTTTACTAAAATCACCTTGAGCTTTATGGGCTACTAATTTTGCTTTCGAGGTTTCAATTTGATAGTTGTTTACCAAAGCTTCAGCAATATCATTTTCCCCGATAGGAGGAAATTCAATCAATTGACAACGCGAAGTGATCGTAGTCAACAATTGCTCCTTCTTCTCTGTAATTAAAATGAACACTGTTTTTTCGGTCGGCTCTTCAATTAGCTTTAATAGTTTATTGGATGCTTCAGTATTCAACTTGTCAGCCATCCAAATGATCATGATTTTATAATTTCCCTCGAAGCTTTTTAGTGCCATTTTTTTCAAAACGTCTTTGGCTTCATCTACATTTATATTTCCTTGCTTGTTATCGATACCAATATGTTGTAACCATTCGTAAAGGCTTTGATATGGGTTTTCGTTTACAAATTCGCGCCATTCTTCAAGAAAAAGATCTGAAAGAGGATGCTTTTTAACTTTGGAAGTCGTGTTCGTTGGAAACACAAAATGAAGATCTGGATGTGCTAATTTTTCGCACATTACCGCAGCATTCGGATTGTTCTTACACAACAAATATTGTGCGTAAGCAATTGCCATAGGGAGTGTTCCGCTTCCGTTTTGGCCATTAAATAATTGAGCATGAGCTACACGATCACCATCGGCACTTTGCTGTAAGTGATTTTTAATGTGGTGTTGCCCTATAATTTTAGAAAAATCCATATTTCAAATATATAAATAAAGGTCACCTCTAAAAACTAGTTTTGTTATGATAATTAGCGAAAGATTTCAGATTAAGGCAGTGAGCAAAATATTCCACAGGCGTAGCCTTAGCTACGTCGAGGAAAGATTTTGGTTGCTAACGCCAATATGGAATGTTGCAGCAATTTGAAGTAGAAAGGAGTTTTTTGAGTTGACCTAAAGACCGCTTCGCTGTTAGAAAAGAGAATAGAGAGTATAGATTAATTCTTAGTGTAAGAATTGCGTGTCAACATAGTAATTGTGTTTTGTAAAACTTCAAATGTATGGAGATAAGAAAGCCTATTCGGTAAGCGTGGTGAGCTTAAATTACTTAGATAGTTTCGAGGAAAATTATACCAATTGTCGTGTGATATGGTTGATTGTAAATTTGTTTCAATTTTACGCTAGTTCAAGGAAGAAAAGATTAGCATAGCCTTAGCTATGGTAATTTTTGATGACGAAGAAATAGTAGTGAAAGAGGAATTAATTTACCGATCATATCATATGAAAATTGGTATTCCGTATATTTGTGGCTTTCAAACCGAAATTCAAAAGAAGCGAAATGAGAACAATTACAGATTTAAGTCTTGAGAATAAAAAAGCGTTAGTACGTGTTGATTTTAATGTGCCTTTAGATGCAGATTTCAATGTGACTGATACTACTCGTATTGAAGCAGCTAAGCCAACAATCATCAAAATTTTGGAAGATGGAGGAAGTGCTATTTTAATGTCTCACTTAGGTCGTCCAAAAGCTAAAGAAGCCGAATTTTCTTTAAAACATATTGTAGAGAAAGTTCAAGAAGTAATTGGAGTTCAAGTAAAGTTTGTTGAAGATTGTGTTGGTGCTGAAGCTGAAGCTGCTGCTGCTGACCTTCAACCAGGTGAAGTTTTATTATTAGAAAACTTACG
>CALFUO010000238.1 GCA_937929895.1 uncultured Aquimarina sp. | reverse complement strand
GTAAGATATAATCTAGCAAAAGCGTAAAAAGCATTACTCATTTGTTTTAAACGTTCATCAAGTAAGGTTTTTACTTTATCAAGATCAGCTTCTACTTGAGCAGCAAACTCACCACCAACATAGTCTTCGGGCTTTTTGTTTTCCCAACCTTTCGATGTAGATCGAGGTACGGAATTGATAAATTCAGGAGGTAGTACTTGTTCCTGAATACCTAAAGCAAAAGATGTTTTTACAGAAGTATGATACGTATTATATCCGATATTAGTCATATAAAGATCGTTGCAAGTCAGCTAGTATAGTTTTGAATGAAAATAGGGTGAAAAACACTAGTTTATTATCTTAAAATAAGATTTAAAACTCAAAATCTCAAAAATTCAGACCAAGAATAAAATTATAGGCCAGCCATGAAACCTTTTGCAACGGTCTTATATTATTTCAGAATTGGTATAATGTCATAAGGGGGAGCTGGGGGTTGGGTAAGGAAATTTGTATCCAAAAAATTATAAAATCAAAATTAGTATATCATTTAATGAAAATCTATTCATAATAACCCTAAAGATGCAACTCAATAAATTCTTACGGATTTAAGGGTTTACCAAAATCATTTGATATTTCATTTTTAACATCTAAAAATCCTCTTCAGCACATTTTTTTACGAAATAGAGTAATAAAACAATTCTTTTGTCTTCAATATAAAGACCTATTCTTTTGTATTAGAACTTATAAACAATCTCTATGTATCTAAACAAATATTTACATTTAAAACAGATACGAATACCTCTAATGCTCTTTTTTAATCTAAAAACTAATGACTAATATTTCGAACCATAGCTTTACAATATCACATTTAAAAGTGTTGGTAACCGGAGCTGCTGGATTTATCGGTTCTAATTTATGTGAAATACTACTAGAAAAAGGGGCTAAAGTTGTAGGATTAGATAACCTCTCTACAGGAAATAAAAAAAATCTAAACATTTGTTTTCAGCATAACAATTTCCACTTTATCGAAGGAGATATTAGAAATATACAAGACTGCCTTACAGCAGTAAGAAATATAGACATTGTATTGCATCAAGCAGCTTTAGGTTCTGTACCTAGATCTATAAATGACCCGATCACCACTAACGACGTGAATATTGGTGGGTTTTTAAACATGCTGGAAGCTTCTAGAAGGGAAGGCGTTGACAGATTTATTTATGCAGCGAGTTCCTCTACATATGGAGATTCTGAATCTTTACCAAAAGAAGAAAATAAAATAGGCAACCCATTATCTCCGTATGCTATTACTAAATATGTAAACGAATTGTATGCTGCTAATTATAAAAAAACATATAATCTAGATACTATAGGGCTGCGTTATTTTAACGTATTCGGAAGAAAACAAACTCCCGAAGGAGCTTATGCTGCGGTAATACCCAAATTTGTGATGCAATTAATGAACTACGAATCCCCTACAATTAACGGAGATGGTTCTTTTTCTAGAGATTTCACCTATATCGATAATGTTATCCTAATGAATTTATTGGCAATGACAACAGAAGACCCTAAAGCTTTGAATCAGATTTATAACACCGCTTGTGGCGCAAACACTTCTTTAAATGAATTGGTATCCTATCTAAAAGAAGGTTTATCCGTTTTCGATCCAAAAATTGAAAACGTAAAAGTAACATATGGGACAGAACGAAAAGGAGATGTACCGCATTCGTTAGCTGCTATAGAAAAAGCAAAACAATATCTAAACTACCACCCCGAATACAATGTTAGAGAGGGCTTAAAGGAAGCGATTAAATGGTATTGGGTTAACCTGAAGTAAATGATACAGAAATCATTAAAAATAGCAGTTATTGGGATGGGGTATGTCGGACTACCTCTAGCACGTTTGTTTGCAACCAAGTATCCTGTGGTTGGGTTTGATATTAATCAGTACCGTATCGATCAACTAAAAAAAGGTATAGACGAAACTCAAGAGATTAAAAAGCAATTTTTAGATGAGGTGATCGTATCCAGCCTTGATAACAATAATGGGTTATTATGCAGTAATGATACTGACGATCTAAAGTCTTGTAATATTTATATTATAACAGTACCAACACCTGTTACTAAAAGTAATCATCCTGATTTTTCACATTTAATTAATGCTAGTAAATTGATTGGTGAAGTTTTAAAAAAATCGGATATTGTTATTTACGAATCCACTGTTTATCCCGGAGCTACAGAAGAAGTTTGTATTCCGATTCTAGAGCAACAAAGTGGCTTTACTTTTAATCAAGACTTTTTCGCAGGCTATTCTCCTGAACGAATTAACCCTGGTGACAAAATACACACTGTCGACAAAATCTTAAAAGTGACCTCGGGGTCTACGCTCGAAATTGCTCGTAAAATCGACAGATTGTATGCTTCAGTAATTGAAGCGGGGACTTATTTAGCTCCTTCTATTAAGGTGGCAGAAGCTGCTAAAGTTATCGAAAATTCCCAAAGAGATATCAATATTGCTTTTGTAAACGAACTCTCTAAGATTTTCAATCTTATGGATATTGATACTAAAGAAGTATTAGAAACCGCAAGTACAAAATGGAATTTTTTACCCTTTACTCCTGGTTTAGTTGGTGGACATTGTATTGGTGTCGACCCCTATTATTTGGCACAACGAGCTAAAGAATTTGGATACCATCCCGAAATTATTTTAGCAGGAAGACGCTTAAACGATAGTATGGGACATTTTGTTGCTTCTGAAGTTGTAAAATTAATGATCCAAAAAGATATCCATATTAAAGGAGCAGAAGTTTTAATACTAGGAATCACATTTAAAGAAAATTGTCCTGATGTTAGAAACACACGGGTTATTGATGTAGTAAACCAACTTAAAGAATATCAAACGAATGTTACTATCTATGATCCCGTTGCCAACAATGATGATGTGGTAAAAGGTTTACAATTAAAATTAACGAAGAAACTTTCTATTAAAAAATATGATGCCATTGTACTGACTGTAGCTCATGATATTTTTCTAGATATTAATATCAATAAATTGATAAAAGAAAATGGTGTCGTCTATGATGTTAAAGGAGTATTAGATACTACACTCGTAGATGGTAGACTATAAATAATTGTGATTCATGAATCAGATAAAAAAAGGAGGCATATTATCTTATATCAATTTAGCGATCACAAATGTGGTTGGTATAATGATGACTCCTTTCATTATACGAACTTTAGGAGATGACGAATATGGGTTATTTGCATTAATCGGGGCTTTTGTAGGGTACCTAAGTGTTTTAGATTTAGGGTTAAACAATGCCATTGTTAGATATGCCGCCCAATATAGAAACGAAGGGAAGTCCAAAGAACAGGAAAACTTTTTAGCTCTAAGCTTTATGTTCTACGCTATTATCGCTCTAGTTATTGCGTGTATTGGTGGTGTTATGTATTGGAATGTAGATAATCTATTTGGTAATTCATTGACTTTAGAGCAAATGGGTAAGGCAAAGATTATGCTTTTAATATTTCTAGGAAGCATAGCAATATCGATTCCTGGTGCTGCACTGGTAGGGATTTGTAATGGTTACGAAAAGTTTGTGTTTCCGAAAGTTACTTCTATTATAAAATATCTAATTAGAAGTGTATTGGTCGTAGCAGTGCTTTTAAAAGGAACCGATGCTTTGGGTCTAGTCATTTTAGATGCGACATTAAATGTACTTTTAATTTTAACCAATGCCTATTATGTATTTATTGTGCTAAAAGTGCCTGTAAAGTTTCATGAATTGAAAGGCTTTTATTTAAAAGAGATTTTCGGCTATGCTATTTGGGCTTTTATTTTCGGTTTGGTATACCAATTTCAATGGCGTACGGGGCAAATAGTTTTAGGAGCGACTAAGGATACAACAACAGTAGCTGTATTTTCTGTGGGAGTTACCTTGGGGCTTTACTTTTTAACCTTTGGCAATGTCATTAATGGATTGATATTACCAAGAGCCGTAAAATCAGTTTACGCAAACGAAACCCCAGAACAGTTAACCGCATCTTTTATAAAATTCTCGAGACTATCTTTTATTTTGGTGTCATTCATTTTATGTGGCTTTGTTGTATTAGGGCAAAATTTTATCAATTTATGGGTAGGAGAACATTATCAAAATGCTTGGCTTGTTGCTTTATTGATTATGATAGCTTATGTAATCCCCATTTCTCAAGGCTATGCACATGCATTATTAGAAGCTAAAAAATTAATGCGATTTAAATCTTTAAGTGCTTTAATTTTAACAATAATTGGTTTGATACTAGGGGGTATAGGTTCTATTAATTATGGAATTAATGGGATGATCTTAGGCATCTTCCTGGCTCTTATCTCATTACAACTTGTGGTAATGTATTACTATCATACGAAACTAAAAATTAGCATTATTACTTATTTTTTTCAAGTCTTTTTCCCTTTCGTGGGAGTTGGTGTTGTCGTTTGTCTTATTGCCAGTTATAGTACTCGTTTTCTAAACGAAGATTGGGTCTCCTTTGGAATCAAAACTATTATTTATGTTGCGATTTTTATGATAGGATATCCCTTAATTCTAAAACCATCAGAAAAGCAACTCATATTAGAAATGTTAAAACTCAAAAAAACAATAGCATAAAAAGAAAACGAGTTAAACATTTTCAACAAAGCTTCTTTATTTGTAATAATAACTAAAAGAAAGAACGTAATCGTTTATTAAATGCATATAGGATACCTAACTACAGAATATCATCATTCGAAATTACCACCCGCTGGGGGAATAGGAACTTTTGTGAAGAATATGGCTATAAAACTTATAGATTTAGGGCACAAAGTTACTATATTCTTATGCTTACAAGATAAAGACTATACTTGGCAAGATGGTGCTATCGATATTGTCCAAATAGGTCATTCTAAAAATAGCATCATTCCAAACTTTATTGCTTCGAGATTCAAAATAAAAAATGTACTCAATAAATATATCCACAATTACAATATCGATATTATTGAATCTCCGGATTGGGAAGGGCTACATGCCTTTTGTAATTTGAAAATTCCTCTAGTTACACGATTACATGGATCTGTAACTTACTTTTCCTTTCTAACCAAAAATAAATTACCTCGAGTTGTTCATTTTTTAGAAAAAAAAGGAATTCGAAATTCCGAGCATCTTATAGGTGTAACAGAATACGCAGTTACAATTACACAACAATTATTCAAACATAAAAAAAAGACATCTATAATCTATTGTGGTATAGATGTATCGAAGTTTCAACCTTTACCCTTAAATAAAACAAATACCCCATTGATCCTTCATTTTGGAACACTCACTCGGAAAAAAGGAGTCTTAGATATCCCTCATATTTTTAATGAAATTCATAAAATAAGTCCTGATTGCAAATTGCTACTCTTAGGAAAAGATACTATTGATAAAATAGAAAAAAGATCTACTTGGGCTATTATGGAAAATAATTTTTCGCCGAATGCTTTACAAAAAGTATCCTATTTAGGTGCTGTACCACAAGAAGTATTAAAAGAATATTTGGC
This sequence comes from uncultured Aquimarina sp., assembly GCA_937929895.1. GTDB lineage: Bacteria > Bacteroidota > Bacteroidia > Flavobacteriales > Flavobacteriaceae > Aquimarina. The sequence continues at coordinate 7,923 of CALFUO010000238.1, read as the reverse complement.
ACAAGCTACTGCCTGTATTTTCACCTCTAAAGCGGAAACATTTGGTTTAGTAACAATTGAATCTATGGCAATGGAAAAACCTGTTATTATTTACGATTTCCCTTGGGTTAGAGAAATTATTACTCACCAAGAAGATGGAATTCTAATTCAATCAGATGACTTTAAATCTAGCGCCGAAGTGATCTTAAATACATTAAACGATAGTTCTAAAATGCAATTAATGGGACAAAAGGCTAGAAGAACAGTAGCAAATAGATTTAACATTAATGACAAAGTATTAGAAAATCTAAATTTTTATGAAACACTGATTTAGTAACCTAATACCTAGAACTGAGATATTTATTTTAATAGGATGAATAATAAAAAAGTACTTATAATAACTCCACATTTCGCACCCGAAAGCCATGCCGCTGTTTTCAGGGCTCATAAGCTAGCTAAATATCTTAAGAGAATGGGATGGAATCCGTATGTGATTACCGTCGATGTTAATTATATGTATTCAGAAAGTGACGAATTATTAGAAGAGTTAAAGGGAGTTCCGATTCATAGAACTAAATACATAGAACCTAGTTTTCGAGGATTAAAGATGGCCTTAGGCGGCGAGGATCGCACATACAAAACATTGAAACAAAAAGGGTACCTAAGCCCTATTCGTACGACTCCGACTACCGATTCGAAAAACGCTAAAGAGAGTCTTAAATCTAAAATGTACCACTATGTATTGCAACGCTATTTTAAAAAGCCCGATCGTTTTTGGACGTGGAAGTCTGGTGTACTAAAAAAAGCAACAGAACTGATCCAAAGAGAAAATATTTCTTTAGTCTATACCAGTAGTTCACCTTTTACATGTAATGCTATCGGTATTGAATTAAAAAAAACTCTAAATATAAAATGGATTGCCGATTTTAGAGACCCTCTTACTTATGGGAAAAAATTTCGTTCGAGTGAATTTAAAATATATAAACACCAACTTCAAATTCACAACGAGACTTTTAGATATGCAGACCGAATTATAGGTACTTCTTCGGCTTATGGTCTTATCTTTTCCGATCAATATGCCGGAGAATTTGACGACAAATTTATATTTATCCCTACAGGTCTAGACGATGATTATTTACCTCCTAAGACCGTAGAAAAAGAAAACACTCTAATTTTTTTAGGGGAATATCAAAAAGAATACAAAGGACACTTTTTTGAACTTTTTAAAAAAGCAACCGCACAATTGACTAAAGACGAAATTCCTAAAATTCTTGTAATAGGAAGAAAAGACATCAATGAGCGTGTTCTAAAACCCTATTTACTTGAATTAGGAATGGAGCAAACCGTAACATTCTTAGACCATATGCCTCAAACAGAACTGTACCGATATGTAGAAAGGTCTAAGTTTGTGGTATTGACCAATGGAGAAAAAGCACATTGGTGGAATACTTTTGCTAAAATGATCGATTATATAGCTTTAGAAAAGCAAGTATTAGCTTTTGTACCTGAAATTAGTGAAGCTCGTAAAGAATTGACAAAATCTAACACTGCTATTTTTTTAAAATATAATGACGAAAGTGTCTTCTTATTAAAAAACGTTTTACAAACGGGTAGTATTGGAAAAAAAGTTAACCGCCAATATTGCAAACGATATCTGGCAAGTTCTCAGGTAAAAGCATTTATCAACGTTTTTGAAGAAATATTATAATGAACGGTTTTTCGATAATTATACCTACTCTAAATAGAACCTCGTATGTGATAAATACATTACATAATGTACTCGAGCAAGAAATCGAATTAGATTTTGAGATTATTGTAATAGATCAGAGTACCGAAGCAGATATCGAACTGATTCGTTTGAATGAAAATTATTCTATAGTAAAATACCATCATATCACTTTTTTTAAAGGGTTACCCGAAGCTCGAAATTATGGTGCATCGAAAGCTAATTACAAATATCTTCTGTTTCTTGATGATGATATCGAATGTAAATCGGACTTGTTAAAGGAACATTACAAATTGATTCAGAAACCAGAAATAGGTGTGGTAGCCGGAGGGATTACAGAAAAATTTAAAAATAATATAGATACTAAAGTGGGCTGGTTTCAAAAAATTTGGGGCGATCCTAAAAGAGGATTTCATCAGGATGGGCAATTTGAAGTAGACCATGCTGGTGGAGGTAATTTTTCTGTTAAAAAATCACTTTTTGATAATGTAGGGGGGATCGATGAATTATTGACTAAAGGGGCTGCTTTGTACGAGGAAACTGATTTTTGTTTACGAATAAAAAAATCTGGATATAAGATCTTCTATAACCACAAAGCACATATGGTCCATTTAGCCGCACCTATGGGGGGATGTCGTGTCGAAGATATCGATAAGTATCTTTTTTCATTATCTAGAAACCGAACTATTATTATTCGGAGGTATTTGCCTTGGTATTTTCGAATTACGGCGAGCCTTTACCTCAAAAAATTAGCTATTGCATATACCCTTTTTTACAAAAGCTTTCGTCTATATAAAAGCTATAGAAAAGGTATAGAAGAAGGTAAAAAAATAGCTCTATTAACTACAAAACGATCTTATCTTGACTAAACATTTATTGATATTGTCTTTCGATTACCCTCCATCTAATGGAGGTATTGCGCGTTTGTGTGGAGCTATTACGAACAAAATGATTACCTATTACGATAGTGTAACTGTTTTTACTGTAGACAGAAAAGGAATTTACGATTTTTCTAATTCCCCAAAAGTAAACCTATACACCTTTCCTCCTAAACGTATTTTGTGCGAAAGTAAAACTCTAAAGGCACTGCTAAGTATCCGAAACAAGCAAGAGTATCGGGTAATTTGCGGTGTATGGCATCCAGAATTTTTACTGGCAAAATTAGCTGGTTTTAAAAACATTCATATTCTTGGGCATGGTACCGAATTTTTATACGGAAGCTCTAAATTTCGTAAATATATATGGTTGCCATTATACGCAAAATGGGTTCTAAAAAAGGCGACAACAATTATATCTAATAGTCATTATACAAAATCGTTAGTGACTTCAATCCAACCTAAAGCCCATGCTGTTGCCTTGCCTTTGGGAGTAGACCATCAGTTTTTTGTGCCTATAGAAAAAAAAGATACGGACTCTATTTTGACATTAGTCTCCGTCTCTAGAATCTTGCAATTTAAAGGGTTTGATATTGTTCTCGAAGCATTACTAAGCATGTCAAAAAAATACCAACAAAAAATAGAATGGCATATCGGGGGGACAGGCTCTTATCTAACTAAATTGAAAGAAAAAGTAGCTAACTCGACTCTAAAAGATCGTGTTACATTTCATGGATTTGTGGCCGAAAATAATTTACCTGCATTTTATACCCAAGCAGACATTTTTGTACAATTGACCCAAGAAACTCGAAAATCAACAAAAGTAGAGGGCTTTGGATTGGTTTTTTTAGAAGCTCAATCCTGTGGAGTTCCCGCAATTGGATCGAATACTGGGGGAATTTCAGATGCTATAGATCACAAAAACGGAGGTTGGCTTATAGAACAAAATGACATTCATAAATTAAAAGAAATTTTAATCGAATGTATCGAATCTCCCAAAATATTAGAGGATCAGAAAAAGAAAGCAAGAAAACGTGTTATCGAAAAATGCACTTGGGATATATATTGTAAAAACTTGAATTCGATCTTATGGGCCTAATACCTGACGAACATTATGCAATGTCTTTTTTTATAGTAATAACCTTTATTATCACGATAGGCGTTATACCTTCTCTTAAATACAAAAGCTTGGTAAGTTTTCCTGACACCAACCTATTCGTTGGCACAGCACTGCTTTTAATAATCCCTATACTATTTATAGGATTACGAAACCCTTTTGGCAACTGGAGATACCTCGGAGATACCCATACGTATACAATGACGTATCTAAGACTACAATCTGACCCTTTGTGGAATTCGACTAAAGATTTTGGTTTTTACGCTTTTATGAAGTTCCTGTCTAGTTTTATAAACATACAAGGCTTTTACTTTGTATGTGCCCTAATTTATGTATTGCCCGTATATTTTGGCTTTAGAAACTGGTTCGGAAAATATGCTTATTTCGCACTTGTCATCCATGTTTCTTCTATGTCTTTTTGGTCTTTTGGTATTAATGGTCTAAGAAATGGATTAGCAACTTCGATATTTTTAGCAGGTCTTACTTATTATAATAAAAAATGGGTAATGGTACTATTAATTGCAATATCTATTACCTTTCATAGTTCTATGGTTTTGCCAACTTTTGCTCTTATTGTTATAAAGTTTTTCAATAACACCAAATGGTTATTAAGAATATGGGGAGCAAGCGTTTTAATTAGCTTTTTGGTTGGTAAAAACATAGAAAACTACCTAAAATTACTTATTAGTAATACTTTCGGAACATTAGATAAAAGAGCTGATTTCAATAAGTCAAAAGAAGTGTATCACTATTTAGAAGCAAGTAGTTTCCGCATCGACTTTGTGTTTTACAGTGCTTTGGTTATAGGATTGGGGTATTATTTTATAAAAAAACTGAATTTCGATCACCCTTTTTACAATAAGCTTTTTAATATCTACCTGATATGCAATACTATATGGCTATACTGTATATATTTTCCCTATACGAATAGAATTGCCTATTTATCTTGGTTTTTAATTCCGGCACTCGCTATATACCCCATTATATTTTCGACTAATATGAAAAATCAGTCTTATTTTATGGTTGGTGCGGTTGGAGTTAGTTTATTTTTCGCTTGGGTTGTTACCTTTTTATAATTACCAAATGTTACCGATCACCATATTTACACCGACTTTTAATAGAGTACAATTATTACCAAGGCTTTACGACAGCCTAAAAAGCCAGACATTTACCCATTTCGAATGGCTAATAGTGGACGATGGTAGTACTGATGATACCGAAAAAATAGTTTCCAAATTTCAAAAAGATCCATCTCTCCACTTTTCTATTACCTATGTAAAGCAAGCCAATCAAGGAAAACACATAGCAATCAACGTAGGTTTACAAAAAGCAAAGGGAAACTATTTTTTTATTGTAGATAGTGACGATAGGTTGCCCAAAAATTCGTTGAAAATTATACATGAAAAAACTTTACAAATTGATGCCATGCCTAATGTGGCTGGGGTAGTTGGACTAAAATGCTATTTCGATGGAAAAACAGTAGGATCTCATTTTTTAAAGAATGATTTACAATGTTCTTTATTTGATTATAGATATAAATACAAGCACCAAGGAGATCGAGCAGAAATTATAAAAACAATTGTTTTTCAGAAGTTTCTATTTCCTAAATTCAATACCGAAAAGTTCTTACCAGAAAGTATTGTTTGGAATAGAATGGGCAAAAATTACGATTTCTATTATTTTTCAGAAAATGTATACGAATGTGAATATTTAGAGGATGGACTTTCTGCAAAAAGCTTAGTTCTACGCAGAAAATATCCTTTGGGAGTACTTAACTTATATGCAGAGTTAAGCAGAATTAATAAAATTGGAATACAATTTCGAGCAAAAGCACTTATTAACTTTTGGCGTTTTTTCTTTGTTAAGACATATTCGAAAACAGAAAAAAATCTAATACCTAAAATTCCCTGGTATGGGTATCTATTACTGCCTTTAGGATTAATTTTTAGTATTCTGGATAGTTTAAAAATACCTCGAACAAACTTATAAATTATAAGAAACTATTTATTTACTATCGACATAAAATCACAATCTATACTATAATGCTATATTATTCAATTACCATTAAAATCTGCCAATCATGAAGCTTCTACATATAACTAATTGGATGGGATACGGAGGTGCAGAAAAATTATTGGTAGATACATTACCCAAATACAAGGAACAAGGAATTGATACTGAATTACTTCTATTGAATGACTACAAAACACCATTTTATAAAGCGTTACGTGATATTAAAATACATTCAACTTATAATTCAATTAGCTTTTATAATCCGTTACATATTTTTAAAATAAGGCGAATCATAAAAAAATTTGACATCATACATGTACATTTATTTCCTTCGTTATATTGGGTTTCTTTGGCTTCTCTTTTTATGAAAAACAAACCAATAATTATTGCCACAGAACACAATACTAATAATCGAAGAAGAGGAAATAAAATATTTCAAATAATAGATAGATTCATCTACAATCGTTTTAATACAATCATTGCAATATCTACTAGTGTCCAAAAATTATTGCAAAAACATCTAGGTCAACAATATTATATACCTGTCATTGCCAATGGAATACTAGTAAATACCTTCGAAAATGCAACAGGTTATCTAAAATCTGATTTTGGCATAGAGGAGAAACAAAAAGTAATCATTCAGGTTTCAGGGTTCAGTCCTCAAAAAGATCAAATTACCTTACTAAAAGCGATAACACTATTACCCAACAACGTAAGCCTAATTTTAGTAGGAGATGGTCCTTTATTAAATAATGCAAAAGACATTGCAAAGCAATTAGGCATTGATAAAAGAGTCCTCTTTTTAGGGCAAAGAGAGGATATTCCACAATTAATTAAAATGTCAGATATTTATGTTTTATCTTCTCATTTCGAAGGTTTTTGTCTTGCCATACTAGAAGGCATGGCTTCTAGGAAACCTTGCATTGCTTCTAATATAAATGGACTAAAAGGAACTATTGGAAAAGCAGGCCTTTTGTTTGAAAAAAGCAATCATATTGAACTTAGTGAAAAACTACAATTACTTTTAAACGATGAAAAGCTATCAAAAAAAGTAAGTGAGCAATGCCTAAAGCGTTCGAAAAAATTTGACATTTCTATTATGGTAGAAAATCATATAAAACTATATCAAACATTACTATCGTAAAGTCACTAATATCCGAAAGTTTTAGAAATGATAATTAATCTTGTGAATTTTTGAAACTAAAAATTTTGGGAAATATCTTTTCTAAGATGAATTAGAAAAATCTTAGACCAAAACGTCCAATGTATTGATATATAATTCTCTTCCAGTGAAACGGTCTATATTTTAAAGTTTCGGATGCTAGTAGTGATTTATACAATTTATCAATAATAATTTCGCATTTAGCCAGCTTCTTTTTCTACTATTGCTTCGTTAAAAAAGTAAAACAATAGCGAATGCTATTCTTTAATTTTTTGCCTTGCACTAGCGAAAAATAAATCAAACTTTTAATGCGAAATTATCACCAATAAATCGTATTAAACTTTTTTCAATTGGCTGCAAAATGCCTTTTTTATACCAGTTCTTATTTGAATTTACCTTAAAATAAAAAGATGATTTTTGGAATTTTACAAATCATAAAAAATCAGCATAGCAGTAGCTACGGTAGTTTTTTATGTTGAAGTAAAATTTTAAAAGGCGCTTTTTAATTCGATACATTCAATTAGGAAATGGTATTAACTCTATTTTTGGCTTTTTTTATCTCCGTAGCGCTACTAAGCAAAGAAGAAAAGGCTTCAATAGAACAAAAAACTTCTATTTTTCACTTCAATCAAAAAAGTTTAAATCACTTCAAAAGTAAGTTTCAATGTATATTTTTCAGCTTTAACTACTTTTTTATCATTTCGTAGAAGTTATAAAATAACTTGCTCTCTATTAAACTTTCATAAAGCTCTATGACTAAAATTATCCGAGTTACTACAATTCCTGGATCTTTATTGTCTCTACTTTCGGGACAATTAAAATATATGTCTCAATTTTTCGAAGTCATTGCGATATCTGGAAAAGGGGAAAGGTACAAAGGACGTTATCAATTAGAAAAAGTAGTTAATGCAGAAGGGGTTCGGTCTATAGAAGTGGAAATGACTCGCAAGATTACTCCTATTAAAGATTTTTTAGCTGTCCTAAAGTTATACCGTGTTTTTAAGAAAGAAAAACCACAATTAGTCCATAGTCATACTCCTAAAGCAGGTAC
>CALFUO010000237.1 GCA_937929895.1 uncultured Aquimarina sp. | reverse complement strand
TGGGTCACTAATCGAATTATAGAGTTTACTCCAAAAGTACCTCTGACATCGGGAGCCTTTTATGAAGTAGATTTCAACTTGGAAAAAATTCAAAATGTACCCGAGGACTTCAAAAAATTCTCTTTTAACTTTCAAGTAATTCGACAACACATAGAGGTGCAATTACAATCTATTGAAGCTGAGGATAAAGCCTTAACTAAACAAAAAATTACGGGAACTATAAAAACTGCCGATTTTATCCCCAAAGAAGAACTTGCTAAAATTTTCAACACCAAGTTAGATGGAAAGAAATACCCCGTCAATGTAACCACGGGTAACAATAAAAACTCTTACATCTTCGAAATACCGAATATTCCGCGTTCGAAAGATGATGAAACTTTAAAAGTAAGTTGGGATGGTGATCCTATTAATTTAGATTTAAAAGGAAATTTAAAAATACCGATTCCTGCATTGGAAGAATTTAAAGTTGTAAACGTTAGGATTTTTAGAGATCCCGAACAATACGTTTCTATTCTATTTTCTGACCCAGTACAAAAACGTCAAAATCTAGAGGGCCTTATATGGTTTAATGAAAAAAGAAATCCAAATTTCATTATAAATGGAAACGAAGTAAAGGTATTCCCAAGACACGAACTAAGTGATAAAGAAATACTTTCTGTAGAAAACGTACGTAATTCTTTAGGTAAAAAACTAACTACTGGCATGGATTACACTCTAACTTTCAACAATGGGAAACCTGAGTTAGAATTGCTAGGAAAAGGGATCATTCTGCCGGATAATGAAGGTATTAAACTCCCCTTTAAAACAAAGAACTTACAAGCAGTTAAGATTAAGGTAACTAAGATTTACGAAAACAATATTGCCCAATTCTTACAAGTAAATCAGATTGACGGAGACCAGCAAATCTTTCGAGTAGGGAGAGTAATACACAAAAGTACCTTGGCTCTTAAAGGAGAAAAGGATTTAGATTTTTCTAAATGGAATACATTTTCTTTAAAATTAAATCAACTGATACAGCCAGAACCAGGAGCGATTTATCGCATCGAACTGTCTTATGGAAAAAAAGAAACCCTATTTGGTTGTAAACAAAGTGAAGACACGAAAGATACTACCACCAATACTGATGATAATTGGGATACCGCCCAAGACGAATCTAGCTATTGGGATTCTTATCAACAAAATGACAGCAACTATAACTATTCGCAACGTGAAAATCCTTGCAATGACGCCTACTACCAACACCATACCACTAAGGTTGTTCGTAATGTTTTGGCTTCTAACATGGGAGTAATAACAAAATTAGGGATAGATAATAGTATGATGGTTGCCATTACAGATCTAAGAACCACCGAACCTATAAACGATGTTGATGTAAAAGTGATCAACTATCAACAACAAACGATCGCATCAGGAAAAACAAATTCAAAAGGATTATCTAGATTAAAAGTTGCTAAAAAACCTTTCTTACTAGTCGCATCTAAAGAAAAACAAAGAGCTTATGTACGCTTAGACAATGGATCTTCGTTATCTACAAGTAAATTTGATGTCGCAGGAAGCGTTACTCAAAAAGGAATTAAAGGATTCATTTATGGCGAACGAGGCGTATGGCGTCCTGGAGACACTTTATTTTTAAACTTTATGTTACAAGACAAAGATCGCTTGTTACCCAAAGGACATCCTATTTCATTTGAATTGTTTAACCCTCAAGGGCAACTGATTGAATCTAAAATAAACAGTGCACCTGTTGGAAATATATACAACTTTACTACTCCAACATCTGAAGAATACCAAACAGGGAATTGGATGGCACGTGTAAAAGTTGGTGGCGCTATTTTTTCGAAACGTATTAAAATTGAAACGGTAAAACCAAATCGTCTAAAAGTAAATTTAGATTTTGGAAAAGATCGACTATCGGTTACTGATGCTAATGTGAAGGGTACTTTAAGTTCTAAATGGCTACATGGTGCTATCGCTAAAAACTTAAGAGCAGATATACTTGTAAGTATGAGTCAGACGAAGACAAAATTTCCTAAATACAATGATTATATTTTTGATGACCCTGGTCATACCTATAACACCGAAAACCAAAATCTATTTGACGGCCGATTGAATGCTGAAGGTGTAGCAAAAATTAGCTCTAACATAGAAGTTAGCAATAGTTCTCCTGGGATGTTAAGTGCAAATTTCCGAGTTCGTGTATTTGAAGAAGGTGGTGATTTTTCTACCGATCAGTTCTCTATTCCTTACGCTCCATACGAATCTTTTGTCGGGATCAAACTCCCCAAAGGAGACAAGGCACGAGGAATGCTATTGACAGACCAAAAGCACCCTATAAAAATTGCAACACTTGATCCTGAAGGGAAACCAATCGATACTAAAATACGAGTAGACATCTATAAAATTGAATGGAAATATTGGTGGGAGAAAAACGATAATGAAGACCTTTCTAAGTATGTAGGTAGTACTTACAAAGAACCTGTTTTTACAGATAATTTAGAAAGCAATAATGGTGAAGCAATTTCAAAATTCGAAATTAAATACCCATCTTGGGGACGTTACTATGTAAGAGTTACAGATCAAAACAGTGGCCATACTACCGGAAAAGTAATCTATGTCGATTGGCCAGGTTGGGCTGGTCGCGCAAGCAAAGACAACCCAGGTGGTGCAAGTATGCTTGTATTCAGCACTGATAAACAAAAATATGAAGTAGGAGAACCTGTAAAAGTAACGATTCCTACCTCTGAGAAAGGAAGAGCTTTAGTAAGTGTCGAATCTGGCTCTAGAGTGGTAGAAACCTATTGGGTAGAGGCAGAAAAAGAATCGACTCAATTTAGTTTTATTGCTACAGAGGAAATGACTCCGAATGTCTACGTAAATGTGACACTTATTCAACCGCATCAATACGAAGGAAATGACCTACCCATACGTCTTTATGGTATGACACCAATTAGTGTCGAAAACCCTAAAACACATCTTTCTCCCGTAATCGAAATGCCCGACGAACTTCACCCAGAGGAAAAAGTTACTATTAAAGTGAGTGAAAGTGACCAAAAAGCAATGGAATATACCATCGCAATAGTAGATGAAGGTTTATTAGACATCACACGTTTTAAAACTCCAAATCCATGGAACACCTTCTATGCTCGTGAAGCTCTAGGAGTTCGCAGCTGGGATATGTATGATTATATCTTAGGTGCTTCAAGCGGTGATATTGCAGGACTGTTGGAAATTGGTGGTGGAGATGGTTTTGGTAAAAAAGGAGGTAAAAAAGCGAATCGCTTTAAACCAGTAGTACATTTTATGGGGCCTTTTTCACTAGAAAAAGGAAAGAAAAACACCCATAGTTTTACTATGCCTCAATACATAGGTGCTGTAAAAACAATGGTTGTAGCTTCGCATGAAGATGCTTACGGTAAAGCATCGAAAGCAACACCTGTAAAACAGCCTTTAATGGTATTATCTACTTTACCTAGAGTATTATCTCCTGAAGAAACTGTTAAAGTTCCCGTGAACGTATTTACAATGAGTGACCAGCTAAAAAATGTTAGCGTAACAATTAAGGCGAATGGAGTTGCTAAAGTAAAAGGTGCCACTAAAAAGCAATTAAAATTTAGTGAAGCTGGAGAAAAAACCGTCTATTTCGAACTTCAAACGCCTAATAATATTGGATTTTCTGAAATTGAAATAACCGCTACTTCGGGTGCTGATATTGCTACACATAAAATTGAAATTGATACACGTGTTCCGAATCCACCTACGACTACCGTTATCGATAAAATCTTAGACGCTGGTGAAACTTGGAATGTAGATTACGAATTACAAGGTATTAAAGGAACTAATAGTGCCTATTTGGAAGTATCGAATATTCCAGCTATTAATCTCGAAGATAGATTGAAATACCTAATTCGATACCCACATGGTTGTGTCGAACAAACTACTTCTTCTGGATTTCCTCAGTTATTTTTAGAGAATATTACAGAGCTAAACACAGAAAGAAAAAAAGAAATTAGTGAAAACATTAAGACCACCATCAAACGTCTATTACAATTTCAACATACCAATGGTGGATTTAAATATTGGCCAACAATGGAAAGCACTAATGATTGGGCAAGCTCTTACGTAGGTCATTTCTTACTCGAAGCTAAAGCCAAAGGTTATAATGTATCTTCTACTGTGATTTCAAAATGGGCGAAATACCAAAAAGAGAAAGCCAATGCTTGGCGTCTAGATGAAGATAATCATACAAATCAAGAGATTCTACAAGCGTATCGTCTATACACTTTAGCCTTGGCTGGCAAAGCAGAAATGGGAGCCATGAACCGATTAAAGGAAAACGAAAATCTAGATACCCGAACAATTTGGCGTTTAGCAGCTGCCTATACTCTAGCAGGCCAAAAAGAAATCGCACAAGAAATTGTTTTTGGTAAATCAATTACTGTTTCACCTTACAAAGAAATGGGTAATAGTTATGGCTCAGACGTTCGAGATCAAGCAATGATTTTAGAAACCTTAGTTTTGTTAGATGAAAAAGAAAAGGCTTTCGAATTAATGAAAACACTTTCTGGCTACTTAGGTTCTAAAAAATGGTTAAGCACACAAACAACCGCTTATTCGTTGATAGCCGTTTCGAAACTCGTATCTAAAAACACCTACACCAATAACTCACTTAGTTATAGTTATAGCCTTAATGGTAAAAAACTAAATCCATATTCGTCTAGAAAGTCGGTGCGCAAAAATGAGCTTGAAACAAAAAAAGTAATCAACAAGCTACAACTTAAAAACACTTCTAGTGGAGTATTATTTGCAAGAGTTGTAACTAAGGGAGTTCAGAGTATTGGATTAGAAAGTGATTTAAATAATGATTTACAAATGACTGTGAATTATCTTGATTTAAACGATAACAAAATCAACCCTAAGAGCATAAAGCAAGGAGATGACTTTAAGGTAGAAGTTACCTTAAAGAACTCTGGTCACAGAGGAGATTACGAAGAATTAGCGCTAACTCAAATGTTCCCTTCTGGGTGGGAAATTCAGAATTTAAGAAATGACAAATCGGGAGAAAAACACGCAAAAAGCAAACCGGAATACACGGATGTTCGCGACGATCGCATCCACTATTATTTCGATTTGGAACAAGGAGAACAAAAAACCTTTGTAAGTTTACTAAATGCAGCATATATAGGTAAATTCTATCTACCTTCTATTTACTGCGAAGCGATGTACGACAATTCGATTAATGCGAAAAAAGCAGGTAGTTGGGTTGAAGTAGTGAAGTAAATCTATATTAGTCTTCAGAATTCATAAAAAACAATAAATACCTACCTCTAAGATTTTCAAATATCTTGCAGGTAGGTATTCTTTATAAACCAAAAAAGTATTGGCGTACTTAAAAAAAAAGTATCTTCTTAAAATACCAATAGGGGTGGTACTTATTTGGTACTTGTTTTTCTCCTTACCGGTTAAATTGTTTAATGCACCAACGAGTACTGTATTATTCGATAAAGAAAATCATTTGCTGGCGGCTAAGCTTGCTGATGACGAACAATGGCGATTTCCAACCATTGATAGTGTACCTAAAAAATTCGAACAATGTCTACTTCAATTTGAAGATGCCTATTTTAGATATCACCCAGGATTTAATCCTATATCCATATCGAAGGCACTTTTTACCAATTTAAAACAAAAGAGAATCGCTCGTGGAGGTAGTACTATTACCATGCAAACATTACGATTAGCTCGAAACAAAAAGAGCCGTACCATTTATCAAAAGATTGTAGAGCTTATCCTTGCCACTCGTTTAGAATTAAGATATTCTAAAGACAAAATCTTACAACTATATACATCGAATACCCCATATGGAGGTAATATTGTTGGGCTAGAAGCTGCTTCTTGGCGTTATTACGGAAGAAACCCTCACCAACTTTCTTGGGCAGAAAGTGCTATGTTGGCGGTTTTACCTAACGCTCCTTCTTTAATTCATCCAGGAAAAAACAGAGATCGCTTAAAGAAAAAAAGAGACCGATTATTAGACAAACTACTAGTAGAGGAAATTATAGATAGTACTACTTGCTATTTAGCAAAACAAGAACCTATCCCTAGCAAACCGCAACCTCTACCAAAAAAAACGCAACATCTATTACAACACGCTATTAAAAGTGGTTATAAAGGACAACAGCTTAACACAACTATTGATGAAAGTTTACAAATTAGAACCTTAGAAATTCTAAAAAATCACAAACCATTTCTCGAAAGTAACCATATATACAATGCCTCTTGTTTAGTATTAGATATCGATACAGGCAATGTCTTGGCTTATGTAGGAAACACCCCTAAATCTAAAAAACAAAGAGGACAAGATGTAGATATCATTCAATCCTCACGAAGTACAGGAAGTATCCTAAAACCATTTTTATATGCTGCATCACTTCAAGAAGGTAATATTTTACCCAATACTCTTCTTCCGGATATACCTACTTATATAGCTGGATATACCCCTAAAAACTTTAGTAAAACATACGATGGGGCTGTACCTGCAAAAGAAGCTTTATCACGTTCTCTAAATGTACCTGCCGTACGTATGTTACGCGATTATCGTTATGAGCGTTTTCATGATTTAATTCGTAGGCTAGGATTAAGCACTATTTCAAAACCTGCCGACCACTATGGATTAAGCTTAATACTAGGTGGAGCAGAAGCAAATCTATGGGAGTTGTCAGGTATATATGCCTCCTTGGCAAGAACATTAAAAAAGACATCAACTGAAGGTCGTAAATTGATGCACCCTCCAAAATTTATTAGAGCTGATAATCATCAAGAAAACTATACATCTCTACTAGATGATTCTTCTATCTACCTAATGCTAGAAGCAATGTTAGATGTAAACCGACCCGAACAAGAAGAAGGGTGGGAACATTTTAATTACCCACAAAACATAGCTTGGAAAACAGGAACTAGTTTTGGTAATCGAGATGCTTGGTCTATCGGAGTAAGCCACAATTATGTTGTGGGTGTTTGGGTAGGTAATGCAGATGGCGAAGGAAGGTCAGAATTAACTGGAACCAAATCTGCATCACCTATAATGTTCGATATTTTTCGACAATTAAATACCAATACATGGTTCTCCCCTCCTTTCAATGACCTATTTGAAATCGAAACCTGTAAGCATAGTGGGTATAAAGCAGGGCAATATTGTCCTGAAAAGCTAACGATTTTAGGAAATGAAAATGGAATAAAAGTAGCGACTTGTCCTTATCATAAATTAACACATCTATCCCTTGATCGGAAATACCAAGTAAATAGTACTTGTACAGAACCCTATGAAATGATTCATGAACCTTGGTTTGTTCTTCCTCCTGTGATGGAATGGTACTATAAGAGAAAGCATAGTGGATATTTAGATTTACCTCCTTTGCAAAGCAATTGTTCGCAGGATGGTACAGATATTATGGAAGTAATTTACCCTAAAAACTTCTCTAAACTCTTTATACCAAAAGAATTGAATGGGAAATTAGGGAAGCTTATATTTAAAATAGCTCATAGAGACCCAAAAACTACTTTGTACTGGCATATTGACAACGAATTTATTGGAGAAACTATCAATTTCCACGAACTTTCGTTACAACCTCAAATAGGGAAGCACAAATTAACTTTGGTAGATAAAAATGGCATAAGACTAGAAAAGTACTTCGAAATACTTGAATAAGAATCTAAAAACTATAGTCCGAAACCTTACCTATTACCCCTTCAAAAAAGGCGTAATAGATAGCGAAATCTTTTTCTTGATTTTCTGAAGGGAATAGCGGCTTAGAAACTTTTACTTGCTTTTTTCCGTAATCAAAGGCAACTAATACTATTGGAATTTTAGCTTGTTTAGCTATAAAATAAAAACCTGTTTTCCATTCCGAAACTTTCTTTCGTGTTCCTTCTGGAGATACTGATAAGCGAAATTTGTCTGTTCTATTAAAGATATCGGCAATAGCACTTACCGTATCTTGCTTTTGTCCTCGAACTACAGGCATACCACCTGCTTTTCGGAGTAACCAACCTATTAGTGGTGTGTTAAATAAGGATTGCTTCCCTATAAACCCGATTTGTTTGCCCCAAACATTTCTTAAAAGAATTCCTAAAAATAAATCCATCCAATGTGTATGTGGTACTACGGCAACAACACATTTATTAACCTCCGGAAAATCTCCGATCATCTTCCATTTCAAAAGGTTAAAATAGATGTATTTTGCTGTTTTTTTAAACATCAAATTTTATTTATAAAATGGGTGATTTTCCTTTGGCAAACTTGCAAAAGGATGATGCTCTCTATTTAAAGAACTCACTTTTGCATGACGTAATTGATAAGCAAGTTCTAAAGACCTTAATGTTTCTGAAATACCAAAACCATTACCCTCTATAATATGCTTATACGATTCTGTATGTAAATCCGTAAAGCCTGCACTGAATTCGAACTCATCTCCATCGATATTAATACTTCTAAAAGTGCGTTGTCCTGCTTCTCTTATTTCCTTTGGCAATGTTTCTGCATTAATAGATAAAAACCAACGAACATTGGCATTTTTCAATCTTAATACTCCACTAGCGCGATCGTGCTCCATCAGGTGGACAATACTTTTTTCTACTCCCCCAAAAATCCAGATCAGCATATCAAAAAAGTGAATCCCTATATTCGAACAGATTCCTCCCGACTTTTCGAACATTCCCTTCCAAGAGGCATAATACCAGTTTCCTCGGGATGTGATATAAGTTAAATCTATATCATGAATTTTATCCGACGGACTATTCGTTATTTTTTCTTTTAAATCGATGATACTTGGATGTAACCTCAGCTGTAAAATCGTATTGATTTTATTATCCGATTGTGTTTCTAACTGTATTAATTTCTCTGCATTCCAAGGATTCAATACTAATGGTTTTTCGCAAATCGCATCTGCTCCATTTCTCAAAGCGAAACGTACATGGGCATCGTGCAAATAGTTTGGAGTACAAATTGACATAAAATCAATTGCCTGTTGCTTTTCTAATCTTAATTTTTCTAAATGACGATCGAAACGTTCGAACTCTGTAAAAAAGTGTGCTTTCGGAAAATACGAATCTATAATCCCAACACTATCATTAGGATCAAAAGCCGCTAACAATTGGCTGTCTGTATGTTGAATCGCTTTTAAGTGTCTTGGTGCTACAAAACCTGCAGCCCCCATTAAAGCAAAGTTTTTCATTGTATTCGTTTCTTTTACCAGACTTAGACTCCGCTTAGCCTTCGTATATACTCATTTACATTAATCGAACCCTGAGCACTTCGGTGAACTCAGTGTAAACTAAAG
The DNA here is from genome assembly GCA_937929895.1 of uncultured Aquimarina sp. Taxonomy (GTDB): domain Bacteria; phylum Bacteroidota; class Bacteroidia; order Flavobacteriales; family Flavobacteriaceae; genus Aquimarina. The sequence goes on along the minus strand of CALFUO010000237.1, from coordinate 11,628 downwards.
CCGAAGGGTAGATCAGTTGCGAATTTATAAAGGAATAACTGAATTATCCTTTAAAAGATATTTTTCTTGTGTTTCTGGGCAAATGGCTTCATTACTGGCACTAAAATCTAACCTATGTCCATTTTTACTAACCCATCCCATCGGCTTGGCTGGGTTTCCGACTACAAGCTGATATGGCTTTACATCTTTAGTGATTACGGCACCTGCCCCTATCATAGCATATGCACCTATTCGATTTCCACAAATTATAGTTGCATTAGCACCAAGTGTAGCTCCTTTTTCGACATAGGTTTCTTTGAATTCATTTTTTCGAACTATAAAACTCCTTGGATTTATTACATTGGTAAACACCAATGAGGGACCTAAAAACACATCGTCTTCACATATCACGCCTGTGTATACAGAAACATTATTCTGTACTTTAACTCTATTCCCTAATTTCACTTTGGGTGAGATTACTACATTTTGACCAATATTACAGTTTTCTCCAATCTCAGATTCAGGCATTATATGCGAAAAATGCCAAATTTTACTACCAAAACCAATTTGGGCTCCTTCGTCTATTACAGCTGATGAATGTGAAAAAAAAGAATCTTTCATTCTAATGAAATTAAAGCCCTAAAATACGTATTCGAAAACACTTTGAAACAAAATACTTTTCTTTTAAATTTAACCAAAAAAGCCTTAAGATTATTGACTGCAAAAAAATAACTCACAATAATTGAAAAAATATCAGTTTTTTTAATTAAATTCACTGTCCCCAGATAATTAAAATATCATGAAAAAATTCTTTTGGCTATCAATCATCCTTTTTGGTTTCTCAATTCCTACTAATGCCCAAGACATTTCCCAAGCATCAAAAAATGTAAAAAACATTGCCCATGTTAACGCTGAAAAATGGCATAATACTTTAGTACTAACCGATAATCAAGTTAAAAAGCTTATAGATTTTAATATTCTTTATGAATTGAAAAAGAATACTATTTTCAAGTCTGACTCTGATATGGAAGAAAAAAACACTCAATTAAAAGTTATTGAACAAGAACATTTTTCTAAAGTAGAGACTATTCTAAACGACACGCAAAAGACTTTATTCCACAAAAAAATAGCTGAAGTCAAAGGATAAAATTAGTCCTTATATATCGTTAAAAATTCCCTGTCTTTTTGTTGCTGATAAAGATCTAGAAGTCGGTTATATCCGTTTTTACCCAATTGGGCTCTAAAAGAAACTGAATGGAGTAATTGCTTTAATTTACATTTAAAATCTTCTTTATCGGCATAAATCAACCCACAGTTAGAAGTTTCAATAAGTTCTTGTTGTGCTTTACAAGCTGTGGCTAAAATTGGTATTTTTCCATACATATACTGAAATAGCTTGTTTGCTACTCCTGAATCGTGTTGAGGGTTCACCTCGAATGGAGCCAAACCAATATTTATTTTCTTTAAATAAGCCGGCAAATATTTCACATCACTCCATGGAATGTATGTTATACTTTCCCCCAAGGCGTCTATCTGTAAATCGAAAGCTGCTTGGTCTGCTTTATCTGTTGGCCCAATAATTAACATATGAAATTTAAGACCCTCGTCTTTCAATTCCTTTAACCAAGGTAGTATTTCAATAATACCTCTACGTTTGGCTACTACACCAAAGTAAAATAACGAAGGTACTTCGGATTCAAAATCAACTTGATATTCTAAATTTTCAAAAGCTTGGAAACTTTCGAAATCTGGCATATTTGGATGAACGAAGATTTTATTTTCATTCAAAAATGAAAATCTTTCTAATAAATCCTGTTTAAAGGAATTACTAAGTGTTATGATGTAATCGGCATAAGTCAGATACTCTGCTTCTTTTTTAAACCATAATTTAGGGGTCACTACAAATTTTCGCCAACCTTGTGTGGCCCATTGATATGATGCAATAGCTGCTGGATAATTTTCATGTAAATCTAATGTAAGTGGTACTTTTGATTTCGACTTTTGGATTCCTATATGGGCGGGCTTTGCCATGTAAAGATCATGGACATGCAATGCTTCAACGTTATTTTCTTTTATAAAGGATGCTATATTTTTTGCCCAAAAGTTATTATAGAAAGAAAAGTTAGTATTCAAAATTACCAACCCGTTCTTTAAATTTTCATTGATTTTAATACGGGTTACGGCAAATGCTTTATAAGATGTATACGTTCCTCCAAAATCTAAGCATAATACCTGTACTTCGTGACCTGTTTTAACAAGTAATCGAACTTCTTTTAAAACACGATGATCGTTATCGAAAGTATTATCTACAACAACACCTATACGCATCTTAATACTGGTAAGCGATTGCATTAATATTCATACCTGCACCAACACTAGCTAATAGCAATACGTCGCCTTTCTTTATACTATGAGGTTGTAAATTACCTTTTACAATAAGATCGAATAAAGTAGGAACTGTAGCAACACTACTATTTCCTAGCGTATTGATACACATTGGCATAATTCCTTCTGGAGTTTCTTGATCATATAGTTCATAAAAACGCTTTACAATAGCCTCATCCATCTTTTCGTTTGCCTGATGGATTAATATCTTTTTTACCTGACTGATATCGAAACCACTTTTATCTAAACATTCCTTCATTCCTAAAGGAACATTGGTCAACGCAAACTCATAAATTTTACGACCATACATTTTTATATAAAGTGTATCGTCCGCTTCTTGATTATAACTTTCTCCATTAAACAAGAAATCTGCTTCTTCTAAAGCAAAACTAGCTGTATTGTGTGCTATTACTCCTTGCTTTTCTTCTGTAGCTTCTAAAATCGTTGCCCCTGCACCATCTGCATAAATCATGCTATCACGGTCAAAATCATCTACTACACGAGATAAGGTTTCGGCTCCTATTACTAAACATTTTTTTGCAATACCAGCCTTGATAAATGCATTTGCCTGGATTACTCCTTCGACCCACCCTGGACATCCAAAAATAAGATCGTAAGCTACACACTTGGGGTTCTTGATTCCTAACTTCTGCTTTACACGAGAAGCTAAACTTGGTATCATATCTGCTTGAGCATGTCCTTTTTTAACATCCCCAAAATTATGAGCCACAATGATGTAGTCTAAAGTTTCAGGATCTAACTCAGCATCTTCTATTGCTTTCTGTGAAGCTAAAAATGCAATTTCGGAAGTATTTTGTTCTTTACTTGCGTATCGTCGTTCTTCTATACCAGTAATAGCCACGAACTTTTTAATGATAATCTCATTCTTTTGTTTGAATGGAGTACCATCGTCATTTAAAAATTCATGATTCAAAAAAGCTTCATTGGTTATTTTGTTCTCTGGTATATAACTTCCGAATCCTGTAATTTTAGCATTTAGCATAAAGTAATATCATTTTTTCGTGGAGCAAACGTAAGGTAAAGAACACAAAGTTAACAATCCTTTACAATTTTTAGCTTCATTACCGTACCGATTGAAAGTGCATTGGTTTTTAGACGAGTACTTACCTCTCCCCTAAAAAGTTCGTCTACGGTTTTATTTAGCAACTCGATCCAAGTATCAACATCTTTATATGTCATCGGAAATTTATTGTCAATGTGTTGATGCACTGTCAGTAGATTTTTTCCATACCCTCCTGTAAAAAACAAATTATTCTGCCAAAAATCTAGAATCACAGGCAAATGCTCTTCTAAATCTATTGGAATCACTTCTGTAAAAAAGTGGCCAATAGCCTCGTCTTTTAAAGCTTTTTGATAAAAATTCTCAAATACAATACGTAGGTCTTCTCTGTTTTCTATATCCTTCAGCTCCATTTGTTTCGTTATTTATTTCAAAAATACTTTAAAGCATGTAGCTTTGGTCTCCATTTAACAGAAAAGAAATTTCTAGCTTTTGTCTCGTATCACACAAAAATCGAAAAGGGGATTTATACCATTTTTTTGCAATGGATTGACCAAAGTCCTAGACCTATATGTTACATCTAGCATCCATGTAGCATTAGCTATTTACGCATTATTACAGGTAAGTTGTATTCTATTTAATTTCCCCTACTCAGAAGCACTCAGCTATACCGTATTTTATGGGAGTATTTTAGGTTATAATTTTATTAAGTACGGGAATATTTGGCGCTTTAACACCAAAATAGTTGTAAAGAGACCTTTTTTTCTATTTAGCATATTCTGTGCAATCGCTATGATCTATTATATTCTAGACGTAGACCTTAGAACTATTGTTTGCTTAGGGACAGGAGTACTTTTTGTAATACTTTATACAATTCCGCTATATCGCAAAAAAAATTTAAGAGACCTTAGTACTATTAAGATTTTTATTGTGGCACTAACATGGGTAATTACAACGTGTCTTTCTGTTTTTATACATTTTAAAGCAACATTCGAATTTGACTTTGCTTTGTATAGTTTAGCTACTTTTCTATGGGTTTTATGCCTAATGATTCCTTTCGAACTAAGGGATTTCAATGAAGACCCAAAGCATTTAAAAACACTACCACAACGCTACGGAATTCAAGCTACTAAGAATATCGGTTTTGTATTAGTCCTAATATTACTCCTTCTAACCTTAAGGATACATAATTATAAAATAAATAAAGCCCTGATTATTCAGAGCTCTATTTATATAATTACTTTATTATCAATTTTTAAAAGTAGTACAAAACAATCGAAATACTATAGTGGTTTTTTTATTGAATCGTTACCTATTCTATGGTGGCTATCACTAATTCTTTTCTGAGAAGGATTTTAATTCTTCTTGAAATTTCTTCTCTAAGTTTTGAACGTCACTTTCTTTCATATAACTTACATCCTTATCTTTCAACATTTTTGTCAACTTAGTATTGTTCTTAGTGTACTTTCTACAGGCGCTACAATATAACAGATGAATATTCAATTTGATTTTTTCCCATATATCTGCTTCATTATACTGTGTTTTATCACATGTATGATTTGCTTCATCACATGAAAGAAATACCGAAACACCATTAACGGACATACCTTTTTTTCTTTTCTTTTCACTCATAACTAAAACCAATTTTTTTCCATACACGCTGCCATCGAGGTACGTGCTCTATGAATAATCACCCATAGGTTAGACGAAGTAATGTTAAATTCATTACAGATTGTCTCTGTATCATAATTATCAATCGTCTTCATTCTAAAAATTTTAGCTTGCTTTTCAGGTAATGTCGACAAGCAATTATGAATTGCCACTCCTAATTCGTTATTTTCTATATCTGTTTCGGCATTTGAAGCATAAGGGTCAGAAATACGTTCTTCTAACCAATCTCCTTCACTTTCTTCGGTAGAATTGTACGACATACGCACCTCTGCCTTTCCTTTATTACTGTTTATTTTACGATAGTGATCGATTACTTTTCTCTTTAGAATAGAAACGAGCCAAGTTCTTTCAGAGGCCTTTCCTTCAAAGTTTTTCATAGAACGTAAGCCCGCAAAAAAGGTTTCTTGAACCAAGTCTTTTGCAATTTCACGATCGTCTACCCTCGAAATCGTATAATTAAAAAGGTAATCGCTATAATTACGAATCCAATTATTTGGATCTAATTGATGCTCTGCCATGCTGATGCTGTTATTCTATCAAATGTAGAATTTTCTTTTTTTATTTTAAACCCGATCGTTCTAATAATGCCTCATTGGTCGGTTGTCCCCCCCTAAAGCTTACATATAATTCCATGGGATCTTTAGTCCCTCCTTGTGATAGCACTGTATCTTTAAATTTTTTAGCAATTTCTTTGTTAAAAATACCTAATTCTTTAAAGTATGCAAAAGCATCTGCATCTAGTACTTCTGCCCATTTATACGAATAATACCCAGAAGAGTATCCTCCTTGAAAAATATGCCCAAAAGCAGTACTCATACAATTTTCTGCAATATCAGGAAATAATTGTGTTTTCGAAAACGCAGTCTTTTCAAATTCTTTTACAGAAACTTCTGATATTTCTGACTGTGGGATTCCACCATGCCATGCCATATCTAACATTCCAAAACTTATTTGTCTAACAGTTGCCATACCTTCTTGAAAAGTAGCTGCTGCTTTTATCTTTTCGACATATACCATTGGAATCACTTCATTCGTTTTATAATGCTTCGCAAATAACTCTAAGGCTTCTTTCTCGAAACACCAGTTTTCCATAATCTGGCTTGGTAATTCTACAAAATCCCAAAAGACAGAAGTCCCTGACATACTTGGATATGTTGTATTTGCAAGCATTCCATGCAATGCATGACCGAATTCGTGAAATAAGGTAGTCACCTCATTAAATGTTAACAACGATGGTTTTGTTTCTGTAGGCTTTGTAAAATTACAAACAATCGAAACCTGTGGACGCTCGTTAACTCTATTTTCTATCTTCTGAGACTTATAAGAAGTCATCCATGCCCCTGCTCTTTTTCCCTCTCTAGGAAAGAAATCTGCATAGAATAAAGAAACGTAATTCCCGTCAGTATCTTTCACATCATATACCACAACATCTTTATGGTATTTCTGTACTTCTATATTTTCAGTAAACGTTAAATCAAAAAGTTTGTTAGCTACTGTAAATGCACCTTGTAGGACATTCTCTAATTTAAAATAGGGTTTCAAGACCTCATCATCGAAATTAAAACGTTCTTGCTTCAGCTTTTCACTATAATAAGTCCCGTCCCATTTTTCTAGTCTATCGATCCCATCTAGCTGCTTTGCATAGCTTTCTAATTCTTCGAATTCTTTTTTTGCAAATGGTAAAGCTTTTTCTAAAAGATTTGTCAGGAAATCACTTACAGATTCTGGTGATTTTGCCATGCGTTCTTCTAAGGTAAAATAGGCATGTGTATCGTACCCTAATAATTGAGCTCGATCGTATCGTAGTCGAACAATGTCTTTTATTAATTGTTCGTTGTTATTTTCGTTCTGCTGGAATCCCTTTGCCCCAAATGCTAATGAAAGTTTTTTACGAAGCTCTCTATTTTCGGCATACTTCATGAAAGGAATATAACTTGGATAGTCTAAGGTTATCAACCACCCTTTAAGTTCCTTATTTTTTGCCAATTGCTCTGCGGCCTCTATAGCTCCTTCAGGAAGCCCTTTCAGATCTTCTTTATCTGTCAACAACATTTCGAAAGAATTAGTATCTGCCAAAGAGTTTTGACCAAACTGTAATGTTTTTTGTGAAAGTTGTTTATCTATCTCTCTTAACTTTTCTTTTCCGTCTTCATTTAAAAGCGCTCCATTTCTTGTAAACGATTTATAATTCCTTTCCAATAAACGTTTCGCTTCTCCTTTCAAAATATCGATCTCTTTCCCATAAACTACCTTAACTTTTCGAAACAAGTCTTCGTTTAAAGTAATATCATTCTTAAATTCAGAAAGTAATGGAGATATTTCTTGTGCTATTTGTTGTAGTTCGTCATTAGTTTCTGCACTATTAAGATTAAAGAAAATACTAGTTATCTTATTTAATTGTTTCCCCGAAAACTCTAACGCTTCTATCGTATTCTTAAAAGTAGGCTCATCTATATTATTAGAGATACTATCTATTTCACTCTTTGCAATAGCAATCGCTTCTTTAATAGCAGGTAAGTAATCATGGTTTTTTATTTGTTCGAAAGGAGGGGTATGAAAGTCTTGCAAAAGAGGATTCTTCATATATAAATGTTATTTTTTTTATAAAATTATGCCTAAACATAGTGTTATAGCATTAAAAAATTTAAATTTGACTTGTATCAAAAATATCGAAAATCAATTCGATTTGTATCCGGTTTTTGTTTTTATCGATAAAAAGCGAATTTAATCGATTTTTTAATTGAATTTAAAGCCGATAATCCTATGCAAGCATTATAATAAACTTATATTTGTGTCATCTTATGGTTTAGAGTGTGAATATTTAAGTTGGTTACTTTTTCATTAATTGTAAGATGATTTTTGGGCTGCTTTTGCAGCCCTTTTCTGTTTTTGCATTTTTTTCTTTTACTTCGATAAACTAAAGCATTTATTTTTCCGAAATCCAAAACTTTAGGATACTAGTACGATTTAAACCATAAAATGCAACATATATTAAGTTTACTTTTCTACTTTTTCTTCGTTTCAAAATGAAACCGTAGCTATTGCTATGCTTTAATTTTACGCCTTGAAAAAGCGAAAATTAATTCTATAAATATTTATGCCGCATTTTATGGCTTAAATCGTACAATAATCAAATCTAAATTAAGTGTAATCTAGTTATTACAATATAAAAAAGAGGACATCCTAACAATGTACTCTTTGTATTACCTATATGCTACTATTGTAGGTAATTAAAAAAAAACTGTAAATACGGAAAGCCGTAATCACCATATAAAAATTAAAATTATTATTGCTAACTATAAAAATTTTAAAATAGTCGGAATTAACTGAAAACAGACTAAAAACAGAAGTAGGAATAACTAAACCATTATTGAAATATGGACGAAAACAAACAAGTAGACGAAAAAAAGTTAGCTAGAGATGAAGCTTACAAAGATGTGAAAATGTACATCGCAAATGATTGGGAATTAAAAGAAGAAACGCCTGAATTTTTTCTACTAACAAGAAATAACGGCTCTACTACTGGGCATATTTTGATAGCCTTTTTTACGCTTTGGTGGACTTTAGGAATTGGAAATTTAATTTACTATTTCGCTAAAAATGAAAAAAAGAAGATTTTAAAGTAAACTTATCATAAAGACTAAATTTCAAAATATTTGGAATTTAGCCTTTAATCAAACCCAAACTGGCTAAAAAAACAACTACCCACAACAACGTATATAACTCATAGCTAGGTAGTTGTTTGAAAAAAGTTAAGGCATATTTGGAAAGTCGCCAAATTTTTAAATTTGACGACTTTCCAATAAAAAAGACAAATAGTAAAATTTAAAAATCTGGCTTGTGTTCAACCGAATAATTATCGCTAATTTACACGATACAAGCCATATACAAGACCATTATCTATGAAGCACTAATCATTTAACTTCAGTACCGCCATAAATGCTTCCTGAGGAATTTCTACATTCCCTACTTGTCGCATACGCTTTTTACCTTTTTTCTGTTTCTCTAATAACTTACGCTTACGAGAAATATCTCCTCCGTAACATTTTGCAGTTACATCTTTACGAAGTGCTTTTACCGTTTCACGAGCGATAATTTTGGCTCCAATAGCAGCCTGAATAGGAATATCAAACTGCTGACGCGGAATCAATTCTTTCAATTTCTCACACATTTTCTTACCTATATCGTAAGCATTGCTTTGGTGTAATAATGCCGAAAGCGCATCTACTGTTTGCGCATTTAATAATACATCGACCTTAACCAATTTCGAAGCACGCATTCCTATAGGAGAATAATCGAAAGAAGCGTATCCTTTAGAAACTGTTTTTAAGCGATCGTAAAAATCGAATACGATTTCAGCCAAAGGCATATCAAAAGTCAACTCAACACGCTCCGTCGTCAAATATGTTTGATTGGTAATTTCTCCTCGTTTTTCAATACAAAGCGACATAACATTTCCTACAAAATCTGATTTTGTAATAATAGTTGCCTTAATATAAGGCTCTTCTACACGATTCATTGTAGAAGGGTCTGGTAAATCCGAAGGATTATTTACTAGTATTGCCGTATCTGGTTCTTTATTCGTGTAAGCATTGTACGATACATTGGGTACTGTAGTGATTACCGTCATATCAAATTCACGCTCCAAACGTTCTTGAATAATCTCTAAATGCAGCATACCTAAAAAACCACAACGAAAACCAAACCCAAGTGCTGCAGAGCTTTCTGGCTGAAACACCAACGAAGCATCGTTCAGCTGTAGCTTTTCCATCGAAGAACGTAAGTCTTCGTAATCTTCTGTATCTACAGGGTAAATCCCTGCGAATACCATTGGTTTCACATCTTCGAAACCACCAATAGCTTCCTCTGTTGGGTTGTTTGCATCCGTAATCGTATCACCTACCTTTACCTCACGAGCATCTTTAATACCTGTAATTAAATATCCAACATCTCCTGCTTTTATTTCTTTTTTAGGTACCTGATTCAATTTTAAAGTACCTACTTCGTCTGCACCATATTTCCCTTCGGTAGCCATAAACTGAATCTGTTGATTCTTCTTCATACTACCATCAATAACACGAAAATACGTTTCGACACCACGAAACGGATTGTATACCGAATCAAAAATTAATGCTCTTAATTCCCCGTCAGGATTTCCTGTTGGAGCAGGAACACGTTCTATAATAGCCTGTAAAATTTCTTTAATCCCAATACCAGTCTTAGCGCTAGCTGGGATTACTTCTTCCGCATCACAACCTAATAAATCGACAATATCATCCGTCACTTCCTCTGGGTTAGCACTAGGTAAATCGACCTTATTCAATACCGGAATAATTTCCAAATCGTTTTCTAATGCTAAGTATAAATTCGAAATTGTCTGTGCCTGAATACTTTGCGCGGCATCTACAACCAACAACGCCCCTTCACATGCTGCAATAGATCGAGAAACTTCGTACGAAAAATCTACATGACCCGGAGTATCGATTAAATTCAATATATATTCTTGCCCTTCATACACATATTCCATTTGTATCGCGTGACTCTTGATCGTAATCCCACGCTCACGTTCCAAATCCATACTATCCAATAACTGCGCTTGTGCTTCACGCTTTGTTACCGTCGCCGTTTCATCTAATAATCGGTCGGCCAGGGTACTTTTTCCGTGGTCAATATGTGCAATAATGCAAAAGTTACGTATATGCTTCATCTATTCATTTGAATTATTTGGCGGGCTGAACCGGGCTATCCATTTCAATTCCTCGCACTTCGCTATTGCTCAGGCTGTGGGATTTCCATTATTATCCCTGCCCGAAAGCTATTCTGCAAAGATAGTTTATTTACCTCTTAAGTACATGGAAGGTTTTCTAAAGCATCATTGTTAATAATCAACAAATTTCAATTCAAATAAAATCGTGACTTTAATACCAAATTCCATAATACGAAAACCCTTCGCACTTTTCTTTTTTCAAAAGAACGCTACAACCATTTTTAGTCAAAATACAGTGATAACTACTCTTGATTATAATTGGACTACTCAATAAATTTGGGTAAGCTGGGTTCAATCATAAAATTAAGTATAACACTTAAAATTCAATTCAGAAATAATAGAATTGTAATAAAATGGAAACGATTTTCACTAGTTCAAGACGCAAAATTCAGGATAGGCTTAACTATTACTATACTTCACAAGGTTTCTAAATGAATTTTAACCGAACAGTAATGATATTTAAACTCTATCACACCAGTATCCGAAAGTTTTAAGTTCTAGAAATGATAATTAACATTAAATATTTTGTCTAGAGTGACTTGTGAATTTTTGAAGCTAAAAATTTTAGAAAATATATTTTCTAAAATGCACTGAAAAATCTCAAACGAAAATGTCCAGTATGTTGATATATAAAGGTCTATTGTCTTTCAGTAAAACGGTCTTTATGCTAAATCTTCGGATGCTAGTGATTCTAGTTAGACATACCATTAGGGTTTTTCTTTTTTTAGAATGTAATACCTTTGTAATGAAATTAGATATGAGTTGTTAAATGGGGGAACGCTTCGCTACTGGATAAGATCGAAAT
>CALFUO010000236.1 GCA_937929895.1 uncultured Aquimarina sp. | reverse complement strand
AAGTATTCTTTGTAGCGGGTGATTGTCAATTCTCTATGACTCCCCCATCATTCTTGGTAGCTGATGTAAGCTTTAATTTGTTGTTGTAGTTGCATGGCAAAAAGGAAGAGCTAAAGACTTTGGTCTTGCTCAAGTTGTCTTTGTTAAAGCTAAATGCAACTCCTCTTTTGTATTCTCGACTTCTCAAGTCTACAGATTTAGATATGGGTTTTCAATAGAATTTTAGGTGTTGTTTTTTGTGTTTGGTTGTGTTGAGAGTTTTGTGGTGATAGTTAAGAAACAGAGAAAATGGCAAGGAAAAAGATATCCAGATGTGTGGTAGAAATGAAGAAAAATAGGGCGGAAGGTTTAGGTTAAAGAGCCAGCGAAGCTTGGCTGCAAGTTAGCATATTACCCCGTAACCGAGACAAAATATGCAAACTTGCAAAGGGGAATGGCTCCCCTTTCGAATCCCCTTAATTATCTTGCTTCCTTCTGTACTTTAACATCTATCTCAGTAAAAGAATTGGTGCTGTCTTCCACAAAACGATTGATTTTTATAGCTCCCTTTCTGCCGTCAGCAGTTTGGAATACTACAATCCTAGGTAGCGTACTTTTGTCAAAAGGTAGATTACCTCCTGTCGTTTCAGTAATTATTAATCCATTTAAGATAGAATCATCTTCCATCGCATCGAATAAAATACTACTTAGTTGTACTCCACAAGCACAGTTTTCTAGGTTGTTAATGATTTTTGTGGTATTGGTATTAGGAATAGCTGTAAAAGTAGTGTCATCCAAATTATCAGGAGATACAAACGTATTTCTGGTAAAACGATTGTTGAGACCAAAAAATAAGAAATCAATAGTTTCTCCATTATCTTCGGTGATTGCGTTTTTAGTAAATACCGTTCTAGTATCTAGGTCGTAAGCGGCACCGATCACATTATTGTTATGAGCTGTATTGATACCCAATTTTATATTTCTTAATATGCGAAGGTTAGTATTTGCGAATACCTCTATTTGCTTACTAATCGTTTTGGTTTGTTTACCATTGGTAGCTGTAAGCGTCATAGTTTGTACACCAGCCTCATTGAATATCACAGTTGGGTTTTCTTCTGTACTTGTTGTATTTGTAGCCCCTGTAAACTGCCAAGTATAATTAGTGGCACTTGTACTTTTGTTGGTCAAACTTACTTGAACAGGAACTTGCAAATCATCATTTGCAAAGTCAATTTCGAAATTAAAATCTACTTCTAATAAGGATAATACCTCTATTTCTTTAGTTAGGGTTTGTGTTTCGAAACCATTACTAGCTTCTAAGATTATTTTGTGAATTCCTACTTCTGTAAATACGATCCCTTCAGGGGTTTTGGCTTCACTAGTATTAGGAACACCTCCTTCGAAAGTCCACTTATAGGTATCAGCTCCTTTAGTGGTGTTTGTAATATTGATAGTACTTGGACTAAAGAAATCTACTGTTGGATTTGCAGAAAAATCGATCTCGATAGGGTCTTCGATAACGAAAGTTTCACTAAAGGTATCTTCTGAACCATCTTCGTTAGTTGCCTTTAGGGTGATTGTATATTCTCCTTTGGAATTATAGGTTACAATACCAGGATTACGTTGGGTAGATATCTGTGGTACTCCCCCCTCAAAATCCCATAAATAATCGTCTGCTCCTTTGGTAGCATTAAATAGAATTACCTCAACAGGAACAGAAAAATCGTTATTAAATACTTCAAACTCAAAATTGGCATTTATCGGTAAAGCCTCTTCTTTGGAGCAAGAAAATACGAGAATCGATACTAAAATTAGTATAGCTGTTTTTATAAGATTTTTCATTTAGTACTACAAAAAGTATTTTATGTATGATTAGTCTTTACAGATTTTTTTCTGGGTAGCCACTAGTCACAGACTAGCGGTAGCTGTTATATTTATCTTTACACTCTAGGAGCAGCGAGGGAAGTAAAATCCCGATAGCGCGGATTTGCTACAATCCTATTATATAATTATTAATATCGCTTTTACTCCTCACACTTCCTAATAAATGTAATCTTTAAACAATATTTTATTGTTTATGAACATATCATACATTTTAGATATATTTAAAACACCATATACACCTCTAGTATTTTTATACAAAACTTCTTTTTGAAAAGGTTTTTCTCTTAAACTTGGAGATAAGTCTTTAAAGACTTTAGGGACTAAACTCTCATACATAAAAACCAACTCTTTTAAAGGACTTTCAAACTGTTTATTAAAAGACTTATAATTTTTTTTGACAATATCACCGTTTATACCAATTTCATTGTACTTAACAACGTAATATTTTCCACCTGAATACTCAAATTCAAGTTTATTGGTTAATACTATAGAGTCATTGCTTTGTTTAATCTTGGCAACTAATTCGGAATCCTGTTTTCTTATTTTTTGTATTGATACATTTTTTAAGACGGCTGTTATTGTATTATTACTCGCCACATTCTTTTTGTAATCGAAAATGTTGCAATTTGCATTTTGAGACATAGTTAGCTTATTAAATAGAGTTCTATTATTGCTTTTTAACACTGCCAATTCATCAAATAATTTACTAAAATCAATTCCAGAAAAATTTGACTTTGTTTTAGAAATTAAAGAATTAATGTCTTTATCTGTACTAGCTCCTTCAATTATATTGGAAAGCACACAGGGTTTTAATATTTTGAGAGACTTTGTTAATTTTTCTTGATTTGGTCTATTGTATATATACCATTTGGAAGACTTTTTAATTAAAGACAATAATGTCGGGAAAGGAAAATCTGTGCCCTTTATCTTTGCTATAAACATAATATAACATAAATCATTACCATCTAATCGATATTGGGTTTTATGCAATAATTGTATGTAAGCATCACTATCTTTAGTTTTTTTAATTCCTTCAAAATCTTCTTTATCCCTTGAAAAATAATTTTCTTTTTTCAAATATAGTTTTGATGCTATATCATTTGAATAAGCAAAAAAACTACTTAAAGCAACATCTTCTGGACTATCTTGTTTAAAATCTTTGTCTTTTGAAATTTTGTAATATCTACCCTCATCTTCATCATAGACTTTAAAGCTCAATTTACTTGAACTACTATATTCAAATACATTTTGAGAATAACATAAAAAACTTAAGAAAAATGAAATACTACAACTAAAAAGTTTCATAAAATATATTTTCTATTTTTTAAATATTTAATCGAAATGAAAACAACTACAACAAAAAAGAAGAATTTAAGAAATAGAGAGAAATACAATCCTCTATAAATCTCTTTGTAATAATTTTCATTTTTAGTTTTAATAAAAATATCTCCTGATAGTCTACTTTTTAATAGCGGCTGAGATTTCTGACTTAAATCAATATAACTAGGGTCACTAGCATTGATTTTTATATACTCACCATTACTCATTAAAGTACCAACAATATCGAATCTTTCTTGATCATTAAGAGCTGCATTCCTATCAAACGTTTTTTTTATTACCATATGATCTTCAATCATATATAAATCAACATTTCGCAAACTCTGAATATTTTGGATCTCTCTTAAGTATTTCCCTGAAAAAACATCAATAATCGTAACTATAGTGGAAGCTATACCTAAGAGAATTAATATTACTAAACCTATTTTTTTCATAAATCATTCCAATTCAAATAATATATGTATTCGTTCCATTGTGAAGTATAACTCCATTTTATTACATTATTTATTTTTATTTTAAAATGTGCTTTTGGTAAGCATCTCAATTCAATACCTTTTTGAAGTATTGGGAATTCGATTTCATTTTTGCGTATATCGTATTTCAAGATTTGACCATATACATCAGATTTACCAGAAATACTTCCGTCTATCTTATCAGACAATTTTAAAGTTAATTTAGGATCTAAACCTAAACTTCCATTTAACACAATTTGAGATGGATTTCCATATTCATTGTATTCTTTATTCCTTTTATCTTTTTCTTCAATCCAATCTTCAATAAATTTTGTATGACCTATTTCCCCATAAGCATTAGCTTCAGCGAAGAAATATATACCCGCTTTAATTTTTATTTCAAAACCTAAATAAGTATCATCTATAGAGGGAATAGCTAAACTAGGTATAGGTTTTTCAAATTTACCTTTAACTCCTAATTTGACTTTTATAATTTTTTTAGTTTCGTTGAAATATAGTCTACTTCTTGGATCTTCTTTATTCTCGGTTTGAGTAAGATAGCTTAAATCTGAAAGAATACTAAAACTTCTATCTTGATCCCAATCAGATTTATCATTTCTAACAGGCACATCAAACTTCTTAGCTAATTCCTCTATATAAGGCATTAAATCAAATCCAAAATCAAAAGCATTGGTATTTTTGCCAAAATTTCTTTCAAACCACTCAACATCAATATCTTTTGAGAGACTTAAAGGATTACCTGCTTCTACTAAATATGTAGTATTTATTTTTTCAGAAAGTGGTAACGTTAAAGAAATTTTATCTCTATCAAGTATATTCTGAACTTCTGTATTATCCTTGTACCACATAATATTATTTAAACAGGCATTAGAAAGTTCTGGATTTATATCAAGTTTTAGATTTACAGGGTCTTCTGTATTTTTAAGAACATAAAGCTTTTCTCCTGACTTAGCCTTTCTCGTTTCTCTATGTATTGCCCAAAGTTCCTTTAATTGATACTCTTCATTTTCTCGAATAAATTCTACAGATATCTTTTCATCATTATAATAGGCTACAATTGTAAGCTTTTTCGTATTTCCTGTGTTAATGCCTAAATTATCAAGAGTAGTTTCATTTTGAGCATATTTAGAAGTATTATCGGTACCTAAAAACAATACTTCCCATTTGATTTCAGCTTCTTTTGGGTAATTTTTAAGTCTAAAAGCAAAATCTATTATCTCAGGTTTGTAAGGAACTGTAATCGTCTCTCCATCGGAATACAACTTATCATCCCCTGCAAACCAAATTTTGGGATTACTATCTTCATCAGAAGGAGTTTCTTTAGGCTCAGGTACTTTTTCTTGAACCGTCTGTTTGGCTTTTTCAAATTGTTCTATTGCTTGCTCTTTTTCTTCTTCTGTTTCTGTATTATCATATTCTTCTTTGGACTCTTCAACTTGTTCTAAAGCTTCTTCTATTTCCTCTTGAACACTTTCTGGAATTTCGTCTTTGTTTTTTCGAAGTTTATCCCTTACAGCTTCTACAAAATCACTTATTGCTTCAGCAGATTCATCTATACCCATTTTTACTATATCAGCGACTGCTTTTCCAATTTCCTCCAAGGCTTCGAGTTCATCACTAATATCATCAACACCTGAAAAGCTAGGGTCGAAAGTAGTTTCAACAATACCATTGGTTAACTGCTTATCGGTATTAATAGCGATATTTTCAAACTTTACTAGGATACGGGTATCAGCTAAATAGGGTACTGTTACATAACCAACTCCCGTATACCGACCTACAGCTACCTGCTCTACAAACTTTGCGGTGACGGGGAAATCTCCTGCAAAAAAGGTTTCATTAACCCCTAAACGTTCTAAAGGCTCTTGGTTGGTAATAGTAATGTCGGGTAAGGCACCACATTGGTAACCTCCAGCTTCTTCACTATTAGAAACGGTCTTAAACTGCTGTGGGTTTCCGTAGACAAAATCTTCACCTCTACGACATTGCCCTCCAATACGATACTCGTAGGTGGTGTTCTTCTCTAAATTATAAATAGTAACTGCCTCTTCGAAAGAAGTCGCACGCTCTTCGAACCAAGCATTACTCGATCCTCCTACTTTACGATACTGTACCTTATAGGCTGTATACTCTCCAAATTGCCAACGTATAATTTGACTTGTAGCAGTTTTAGGTACAGTTAATCCAAACTGAGGAGCACGACAAATACCATTATGTCTAAAATGCCAAATCTCACTATAGCCATTGTTTTTAAAAGTAGAAGTCTGGCTAATACCATCATTCACTACCGCACGAACACGCCAACCGTAGTTTTTATTGGGTAATAAGGCAGGCTCCGTAGGTCCATATAGTAAAGTCGTTGCTTTGGTGGTGGTTTGATATAAAGGGGGACTCGTAAAAAATGCGGTTTGAGGGTCTATCCCTTCATCCCACAATTCGGTTAAAGTAAATTCGTATTCTACATTAGTTGCATTTAAATGACGAGGCGTCCAATTGAATACAATGTTTGTAGGGTTGGTTTCCTGTATGCTTTGACCTTTTTTAGGATAATTCAAAAATGGTGGATCATTTTGTCGGATAAATGCTTGGGTACAGGTGTTTCTAGAAATCGGCTGTCCCGAACGCTCGTCAATCACTTGGAAGCAAAATTCATACAAGCCATCGGGCAA
>CALFUO010000235.1 GCA_937929895.1 uncultured Aquimarina sp. | reverse complement strand
ATGGTAATCGAGGTGCCAGAAGAGATTTTTGGTATCAAGAAATGGGAAGCTACTGTAGTACGTAATTATAACGTAGCATCTTTTATCAAGGAATTCGTAGTTGAAATTCCTGAAGATATGGATTACAAAGCGGGTGGATATATCCAAATCGAAGTACCTAAGTGTACTGTAGACTTTAAGGATATGGATATCACAGCTCACCCAGAAGAGCATGAGACTCCAGACAAGTTCCAATTAGAGTGGGATAAGTTTAAGTTATGGGATCTTAAGATGACAAATACAGAAGATGTAGAGCGTGCTTACTCTATGGCTTCTTACCCAGCAGAAGGACGTGAAATTATGTTGAATGTTCGTATTGCAACTCCTCCTTTCGATAGAGCTAAAGGTGGATGGGCAGATGTGAATCCTGGTGTAGCTTCTTCTTATGTATTCTCATTAAAGAAAGGTGATAAGTGTACGATCTCTGGTCCTTACGGAGAGTTCTTTATCAACCATTCTAAGGCAGAGATGATCTATGTAGGTGGTGGAGCTGGTATGGCGCCGATGCGTTCTCACTTATATCACCTATTCCGTACGTTGAAAACAGGTCGTACTGTTTCTTATTGGTATGGAGGTCGTTCTAAGCGTGAGTTATTCTACGTAGAACACTTTAGAGCATTAGAGCGTGATTTCCCTAACTTCAAATTCCATATTGCATTATCTGAGCCGTTAGAGGAAGATAATTGGAAGGTAAAAGATAGTGTTGAAGGAGAAGGAGATGGATTTGTAGGTTTCGTTCACCAAGTGTTGATTGATAACTATTTATCTAAGCATGATGCGCCAGAGGATATCGAATTTTATTTCTGTGGACCACCATTGATGAATAAAGCTGTTGAGAAAATGGCTGACGACTTTGGAGTTCCTAGAGAGAATGTTCGTTTTGACGACTTTGGAGGATAAAAAATCAAAGTATTTGAATTTGTATAATCGCCAAGAAGCTTATGTTTCTTGGCGATTTTATGTTTAAAATGCAGAAGTGATTTAAATTTTTTTGATTGAAACGAAAAATAGAATTTTTCTGTTCTATTGAAACTTTTTTCTTTGCATAGCAATAGCTTCGAATATAAAGAAAGTCAAAAATGTAGCTTATTGTTTTGATTAAATTAGAAAAAATAGCTCTATTTTATTAAGCCAATAGCCTTTAGTCTTTCGTAAAGAAAGTCACCAGCAGTAATATCTTCATATAATTTAGGGTGATTTTCATCAATACATTCAGGTAGAGAATTTAAAGGCATGTCCATTCGAGGATGCATAAAGAAGGGAATGGAATACCTAGGAATGTGCCAACTTTCTTTTGGTGGGTTGATTACTCTGTGAATGGTTGATTTTAATTTATTATTAGTTAGACGTTCTAACATATCTCCAACATTAATCACTAATTCATTTTCTTTTGGTATAGCGTCAATCCATTGGTCTTGCTTATTTTTAACTTGTAATCCTCCTGTTGAAGCGCCCATTAACAAAGTGATTAAATTGATATCACCATGAGCCCCAGCTCGAACTGCTTCAGCAGGTTCTGTGGTTATAGGAGGGTAATGGATTGGACGAAGAATACTGTTTCCATAATTAGTCCATTGATCAAAGTAGTTATCTTCCAATTTCAAATACAAAGCAATCGCTCTTAAAAGATAAATCCCTGTTTTTTCTAACATTTTATAGGCTCTCATCCCAATTTCGTTAAAGTTTTTTATTTCTTCAACCTGAATATTTGGATGATAATTCTTGGAAAATTCTTTGTCAGCAATAGGTTCTTGTCCGAAATGCCAAAATTCTTTTAAGTCTGCTTTTTTATGGCCCACAGCTTGCTCTTTTCCAAAAGCGGTATAACCACGTTGGCCGTGTAAACCTTCTATTTCATATTTAGATTTTTTGTCATCAGGTAAAGCAAAAAAGGCTTTTATGGCATCATATAAATCGTTGACTAGTTTGTCGTCTAAAAAGTGATTTTTAAGTGATATAAAACCAATTTCTTCGAAAGCTAATCCAAGGTTTTTTACAAAGGCTTTTTTATCTTCTGGATTGCTAGATAAGAATAGCTCTAGATCGAGACTAGGAATATGATTCATAAAATTAATTTTGATCGATAAAAATATTAAAAATTAATAAGATGTATTTCAATGGTTTCTATGGTTGCTAATAGAATCATCGTGGTAATTTTTAAGTTAAATTTCACTAATTCTTGTATTTGTAGTAATTTGGTTAGTATAAATGTTAATCAACACAATAGTTTACAAATGAGGTTTTTAAAATTAATTTTAGGTGTAGTAATGATGATTATAGGCTTATGTAGCTGTAAATCAACACAACCTATCAGACAGGCAGAACGTACTTTAAAGGGAAATTGGACTTTGACTAATGTTTCATATAGTCGTCCAGGGAAATTTAATGTAAAATTATACAATGATGCAGGCTCTGATTGTTTTCAGAATAGTACATGGACTTTCGTACCTAATAATAATACTGGTACTTACCAGTTTACGAATTCAGGGTGTGATACCACATTAAAGAATGTAAAATGGACAATTCCGATTCCAGATGGAGATAGTTATAGTTTTATGATGAAACCATTAACGGCTAAAAAGAAATCAATCGAAGGTAACAAGGGATTTAGAACAGGGTTGCAAATGTTGACCGAAAATACGATGGTTTGGAGTCAAAAGCTACAGTTCGAAGGACAGCCATTCGTGATCACAATGAATTTTTCAAAAAATCAATAAATGAAACTTTAAGGCATGGTAATTGACTATGTCTGCGGTGTCATCAAATCATAAAATATTTTAAGATGAAATCAATAGTAAGAAATTTAATAGTGGCTGTTTTGTCAGCAAGTATGTTAGTAGGGTGTAAATCGATTCAAAATGCAAATAACACTCAAAAAGGAGCTGGTATTGGCGCAGCAGCAGGTGCTGTATTAGGTGCTGTAATTGGGAATAATGTAGGTTCTCGAAATAGTGAATTAGGTGCTGTTCTCGGAGGTGTCGTTGGTGGTGTTGCCGGAGGTATCATTGGCCGTAAAATGGATAAACAAGCCGAGCGTATCGAAGAAGAAATTCCAGGTGCAGTTGTAGAAAGAGTGGGTGAAAGTATTAATGTAATTTTTGATGAAGAAAGCGGAATTTATTTTGATAGTAATAAAGCTACACTGAAACCTAAATCTATCGCTACTTTAGATCGTTTAGAGAAAATTTTAGAAGATTATGCAGATACTAACATTTCGGTTACAGGGCATACTGACAGTAGTGGAGCAGATGCGTATAATTTTGAATTATCTAAGAAAAGAGCACAAGCCGTTGCAGAGTATTTATATACCCATGGTTTAAACCCTAGTCGTTTTACGGTGCTTTGGAAAGGGGAAACTGAACCTAAATATACCAACGATACTCCAGAAGGTCGTAAAAAGAACCGTCGCGTAGAATTGGGGATTGTCGCAAACGAAAAGATGGTTCAGGATGCTAAAAGAGAGGCAGGGCAGTAGCTTAAGCAGATTACTAATAAAAAACGCAATCCTATGAATTAGGGTTGCGTTTTTTATTAGGATCTTTAATCTAATTATCGAAATTCACCTTGTATGAAAGAGCCAAACATAGAAATTAGAGACAAAAAATTATTGTCT
Organism: uncultured Aquimarina sp.; assembly: GCA_937929895.1. Taxonomy (GTDB): domain Bacteria; phylum Bacteroidota; class Bacteroidia; order Flavobacteriales; family Flavobacteriaceae; genus Aquimarina. Next base: position 3,122 of record CALFUO010000235.1, on the reverse strand, counting down.
GATAACCATTATATATTACACAAATATACCATTGGTTATGAAAGACAAAATGGTGAGGTAGAAGTACAAGAAAGAGAAATCTATGACAAGGGAAGTGGTGCCGCAATTTTGCTTTACAATTTAGAGAAAAGAACAGTTATTCTTACTAAGCAGTTTAGATTAGCATTGTATTTAAATGAGGGTTCTAAAAATGGAATTTCTTTAGAAGTTCCGGCCGGTTTACTAGACGGGTTAATGCCAGAGCAGTGTATAATAAAAGAGACATTAGAAGAAACGGGATATCAAATTTCATCTCCAAAACATCTTTATGATGCATATATGACTCCAGGTGCAGTAACGGAGAAAGTATCTTATTTTATAGCCCCATATGACGAAAGCATGAAAGTTTCTAGTGGTGGAGGGTTAGAAGAGGAGCAAGAAGAAATAGAGGTTGTTGAGATGGATTTCGATGTTGCTATTGCACTTATGAACAATAGGAAAATTTTAGATGGAAAGACTATTATGCTATTACAATATGCTCTATTACACATCTTTAAATAATATATTATGTTAATAATTACTTGATTATCAGTTGATTAATTTATAAATTGCTAGAAAACAATTAATTATGAAACAACTCCTATCTATAATATGTGCTCTTTTTGTGATGGGTACAACCTTATCTCAAGAGACCAAGTTTGGTAATTTGACTTTTGAAAAAGCAGTGAATCTTAGTGGAAAGCAAAGAATGCTTTCACAAAAAATAGCAAAGATTGTAGTTTTAAAATCCATAGGTGCGAATGGTCTGAATATGGATCGAGAATTGAAATCATCTCAAACACTATTTAATAGAAATTTGATGATTTTGAAAAACAATTCAGTTGCGCAAAGTGCTAAAGTAAAAGCTAAAATACAAGCAGAATCTAAAGAATGGTCACGTTTCAAACTGTCATTGTCAATGGCTACCAATGATTTGGATGTATTTTTAAGTCAAGCAGAAACATTATTAAAAAAATGTCACGAAGTGGTCACAGCAATTGAAGAAGCATCTAGTTATTCAAAGCAAATCTCTTATGGAAGCACAACAGATCAAATGCGAGTAGAAACGGTAAATAAAGCAGGAAAGCAACGTATGCTGTCTCAAAAAATGTGTTTGTATTATGCAGCCTGTAGAGCACTAAAGAGCAAGAAATCGGCTTCTGTAGCGTGTAATAATTATGTAAGAATCTATAACGAAATGAATCGTGTAATTAACGATTTGATGGTAAACGAATTAAATACCCCAGAAATCGATCTTGTTACTTCTGAAATCTTAGATATCTTTCAGGAAATAGAAGATAACAAACAAAAATTTATAGACAACAAAATTCCTTTGTTAACAGTTTTAAAGTCAACAAATCAAATGTTAACAGACTTTAATAAGCTTACAAATTTATATAGCGTACAAAATTAATCTAGGAAGTGAAGTGATTTAAACTTTTTTTTTGGCTTAAAAAATACTCTTGTTAGCTCTTTTTTAAATTTCGTAGTGGCTACTATGTAAAGAAAAAAAGGCTTCAATCAGAAAAAGTTTATATCACTTTAAGTTTAAAATTTTCAATTTGGCAAAACGAAGCAGTAATTTTTTTATTCCCCCTTGCTCAAAATTAATTTCTGCTTTCTTGTCTTGCCCACTCCCTTCAATATTTAATACTAAACCTCTTCCGAATCTCGCATGCTCAACCGTTTTTCCAGAGATAATTTGATTTAGGATTCCAGTATCGATCGTAGTGTTACTAACATCTTCAGGTTTTAATTTTCGAAGTTTTCGTAACTGATCTTGTGTTGGTTTATGTGAAGGAGGAGGACTACCTGCTACAGGTTTATTTTGCCTTAGTTTAGATTTATCTACTTCGCCAAAAATATCACGATCTACTAATGGTCTGTATCGATATGTATCTATTGGGGTGATATATTCTAAATATTGGTCATCGATTTCTTCGATAAAACGACTTGGTTCTGCATCTACTAATTTACCCCATCGATATCTTGAAATAGTATAGGTTAAATAAGCTTGCTTTTCTGCTCTTGTTAAGGCAACATAAAATAGTCGGCGTTCTTCTTCTAGTTCACTACGAGTGTTCATACTCATTCCGGATGGAAATAAATCTTCTTCCATTCCGACGATAAATACATGCGGAAATTCAAGTCCTTTGGCAAGGTGAATGGTCATTAATGCTACACGATCTTCATCATCAGTTTCTTTATCCATATCTGTAGCTAAAGCTACATCTTCTAAGAATTCAGAAAGATCACCTTTAGCCCCATCAATTTCTTTTTGACCTTCAACAAAATCTTTGATACCATTTAGTAACTCCTCGATATTCTCCATACGAGTAATACCTTCTGGTGTAGCATCCTTTTTTAATTCTAAAACAAGACCGGTTTTTTTAGTAACAAGTTCGGTTAAGGCAAAAGCATCAGATTTTTTGTTCGTAATTTGAAAACTTTTAATCATGTTGACAAAGTTTTCTAGTTTAGCTCTTGTGCCAGCATTGATTTTGAGATCAGGAAGTTTTGCCACATGTTCCATAACCTCGAATATCGAACGTCCGTAATGATTTGCAGCTAATGTTAATTTATCTACTGTCGTAGCTCCAATACCACGGGCAGGATAGTTAATTACACGTTTTAAGGCTTCTTCATCTTTAGGATTAACAACGAGTCTTAGGTAGGCTAAGACATCTTTGATTTCTTTTCGCTGATAGAAGGATAGGCCTCCGAAAATACGGTATTTAATTCCTCTTTTACGAAGGGCATCTTCAATCGCACGAGATTGAGCATTGGTACGATATAACACAGCAAATTCACTAGCGCGAAGTTGTTCGTTCATCTGTGTGTCGAAAATAGTACTAGCTACATAGCGTCCTTCGTCACCATCGGTAGGAAGTCGATTTACAATAATTTTTTCTCCCGAATCATTAGCTGTCCAAACGACTTTATCAAGCTTTGTTTTATTATGCTCAATAATCGAGTTGGCTGCTTCTACAATATTTTTAGTAGAACGGTAATTTTGTTCTAAACGATAACTAGCGGCATCGCTGTAATCTTTTTGGAAATTTAAAATATTATTAATGTTAGCTCCACGAAAAGCATAAATACTC
>CALFUO010000234.1 GCA_937929895.1 uncultured Aquimarina sp. | reverse complement strand
ATTCAAACCAGCGACTAATCAAAATTATATGCACGGCTTAGCAAAAAGAAACCATACAATAGCTCAAAATGACTACGCCGCATGATGTATATATAGTGTTGTACGCTGCCATTTTTCAACTCAAAACGTTTCTTTTAAAGTCAGTTTCTAAATCTTTTTCATCAATTTTATATACCTCTAAACTTTTATCAAAGTCTAGTATATCATCTATCTGTTTTATAGAATATAAGTAACTTGAAGATAAGTCATAATCAGTATATATAAACCAATCTAAATTCTCACTCCACCAAACATTTGGAGAAAAACTTTTTTTTTGATCTATTAAAATATCTAATATATCAGTTTTTATAAAGTATATTTCATCTCTTGGTTCTACCGAACTTAAGTTGGTTAGATAAGAATAATAGCTGTTTATATTATCAATTTTATAATGCAGCTTTAGTAATTCTAATATTATATGAGTTTGCTTTAGACTTAAACTGCCAGATGCCCAGTAGAAATTATCAAACTCTGTGTTTAGGTATTTTACATCAAATTTTTTTCTAATATCATTTATAGAAGTATCATCTTTTACATTCAGTTCTAAGTCAAATTGTTCGCAAAATTCTTTCCAGTTTAGCCCTTTTATTAAGTTTGAATCAATTTTTTCTACTTCGTGTATATCTCCAGAATTTATAAATCCAAAAGGATTATGAATCTTGTATATGTGTTCAAATTTTTTCCCAAATAAAACAGGTTCACTAGATCTTAAAAAAATATCAATCTCAGATACCAAATCTTTATTTTCTATTGGCTCAAGCATCTTTTGAAATTTTGGTATTGGTTGCGTACAACGGTGAGTATAAGAAACGTAGGGCAGAGGGTTAGCTCTAACTTTACGTTTATAACTAAGCCAAATATACTATTTTGTGTTTATCTTCAATATTGAAACACCAAATTTTATATTTGGCGACATGGCAAATAAGCTCAGACCTTTCGACCCATCTTAATCCGCCCTATGTTTTTTTATACAATGTTGTATGTAGTGCTTTTTTATTTACAATTCCAATCTATCAATGAAATAACTTCTATTAAGATTACCAAAAAGAAAAGAACCCCAAAAATGGCAGGAATAATTTTCTCGACGTTACTTAACTTTTTATACAGTTTAGGGTCATTACCTTTCCCTAATTTTTCCCATTCATAATCATATAAATTCAGAGGCAGTTCTTTTTCTATTTCGTGAATAACTTTGAATTTCCCCGAGTTCAATTTCCTGTAGTTTTCTAATAAATTAACCCAATAAATACAAATTAAAATAGCACTTACTGATAATCCAATAATCAAACATTCACTATTTGAAATAGTATTTGTTTTTAAATAGCCAATTAAACCAGCAATAGTTGTGGTTAGGGAAAGATAGAAGGTATTTAAGTTACTTCTTCTATCTGAAACTTTTTCTGCTGACTCTACATATATTTTGTATTGTTCTAATATATGCTCAGACTTTTTGTTATCTGAATATTCTGTATCAATAAAGTTTTTTAATCCCATATTTTATAATGAATAGTCCCTAATAGCTTGAACGATTGAATTGGTATTCCATCCAACCATAATATCTGCATTATTTTTTACTATAGATGATACTTGAGTCTTAGCCCAAGGTCTAATACCTATAATTGGTTTCGCTTTTAAAAATCCATTTTTGGCAATATCGATTTCTTTATTAATCCATTTACTGTATGTTGAATATTTACCAGCCATAATTAATATGATATGGCAATTTGACATTTTGTTAGTAATGGCAATTTTAAGCTCTTTATCAGTTCCATTTGTATGGATTGGGTCGTTTTTAGGAACAGAATGATTGTTGTAGAAAAAGTAACTTTTTTCATTTAACATTTTGCACAGAATTTCATAAGCATCGGAATACTCCCAAGAATGACTTATAAAAATGTTGTATGTTTTGCTCATAATTTATATAGTCTTTATTGTTCTTTCTAGATTTTTCCAGGTCCATTCAATGATTCTTTTGCCTTTTAATTCTGGAGGTACTGAACCTTTATTGTTTTTTTGGATATGCATCCCGACAATATCAATATTTTCCTCTTTTGCGCATTTAATCTCCCAACGGGCTCCGGAAGAATTCCATGTCTTTTTACTTATCAAAACAATCATGCCGTCACATTTTTTAATTTTTCGTCGGCATTTTTCTTTCCATTCATATTCTTTCCAAGGTCTTTTTACTGACATGTCAATAAAGTCAAAAGGCGAGTTTGACCTTTTTGCTTGATCAACCAAATAATCTCTATATTTTTCATCTTCCTTGGCAAAACTTATAAAGATTTTCTTGCCTCTTAAACTTACTATTTTGGATTCTGAGTAATCCTCTGATTTAGATTTAGAAAATAACTTTGCGATTAAAGCGACAACTCCAATTCCTAGTACAATTGGGATTAATAGATTCTCGGTTTTAACTTTATTATCATTCATCTCTGTTGGCACGCATTACATACAACAATTGTATAAAAGTAAAATTACATATATTTAAAATATATCAAAGCATATCTAAAGGGTTTTTAATCTTTTTGAAATTATGATTTGCGACATGAGTATAGATTTCCGTAGTTTTACTAGAATTGTGCCCTAGAAGCTGTTGGATATACCTTAAATCGGTTCCATTTTCTAGAAGGTGAGTAGCAAAACTATGTCTTAAAATATGCGGTGTAACCGAGAAGTTTATGCTTGCTTTTATTCCTGCTCGCCTAGTTAGTTTTACTACACTTTCTGCTGAATATTGTTGGTTTTTGACACCTTCAAATAAATAATATCTAGGCCGATATTCTTTGTAATAAATTCTTAAACTTGTTAATAGAGTTTCAGACAATAGCGTGAAACGTGTTTTTTTTCCTTTACCATCATTTACACGAATTAGCATACGTTCACTATCAATGTCTTCAATTTTTAAATTCAATAATTCTTGTCTTCTTAGCCCCGAAGAATATAAAAGCATCAGAATACATTTATGTTTTATATTTTCAGTACGCGATATCATTTTACCAATAGCTTCTGTACTAATTACTTTAGGCAGACGTTCTCTCTTTCTAGGACGATCAAAACGATAAAAACGATTGGGTCTATCTAAAACAACTTCATAATAAAATTTGATACTGTTAATTGCAATATTTATACTAGAGTCAGATTTTTTTTGGTGAATGAGATGCTTTATATACTCATTAATATCAATTTCAGAAACAGTATTTATAGGCTTCTTAATATAGTTTATAAATAGTTCGAAGGCAAATATATAGGTGCGTGCTGTATTAATGGAATACCTTTTAATTACGAGTTTGTCAAGGTAAGAATCAGGAATAAAATGTTTTCCTGGTATCGGTGTTCGATTCCTAAAATATTCGATATCAAGTTCTGGGTTATCCTTTCTAATCAATTGAGATTTATAAAAAAGGCTCGTGTCTACCCAAGTAACATTTTTAAAGAGCTGAAATATAGTATGTACCATATGCTTACTATTAGGAACATAAGCAAGCTGCAGTTCTTTAGACCATTTAACATCAGGTAATTGTTTGATTAAAGCTTGGATTACTTTATCAGGGTAAAACTGTATTCCAATAAAAGAACGTTGATTAAATTCAATATGTCTCAATTTTATAGGCCTCATAACACAAAATAAGAACATTCAAAAGTTACATCAAAAAATAACGGTACATTTAAGCGTATTAAAAAACGTCTTTTTTAAACGTATAAATAATCGTGTAATGAATACTTGTAAAAATTGTGCAACAGAACTAAAGGGAAGAGTCGATAAGAAGTTTTGTAATTCTTATTGTAAATCAGCTTATCATTACGAGGCTAACAAAAATAAAAAAGACAGTCTATTTCTAGATATTGATAAACAACTTAAAACCAATAGAAGACTTTTAAAGTCGTATAATAAATCTGGTTATGCTTCTATTAATGTAGATACATTAAATGCAGAAGGATTTAATCCTAATTATTTTACCCATTATTGGAAAAATAGTAAAGGGGATGTATATCTATTTTGTTACGAGTATGGTTTCTTAAAAAGAGAGATAAATCAAAAGAAAAAATATATACTTATAATATGGCAGACCCACATGGAAAAAAAGAAATAAGTCCATAAAAGAAAAACCATTCCGAAGACCGGAATGGTTTTTATCTCTAATTAAAATTATTCAACACTATAATTAGTAAATAATTTAAATTGTCGATTTATTAATTGTTGATTAAACGGAATTCAGTACGACGGTTTGCAGCGTGCTCTCTTTCAGTACAAGAAACCCCATCTTTACATCTATTCTTTAATCTTTTTTCTCCGTATCCGTTAGCAACTAAACGACTAGCATTAACCCCTTTAGAAATTAAATAATTTACAACAGACTGAGCTCTTCTTTCAGATAAAGCCTGATTAGCACTAGCAGATCCTCTAGAGTCAGTATGTGAAGCAACTTCCATTTTTGCACCAGGTGTATTAGCTAATACAGGTAACAAACGATTGTCAATTAATTTTTTAGCAGCACTAGTTAAAGTAGCAGATCCTAAATTCCAGTTAATAGGAAGCGCAGAATACTCTACTAACTTACAGTCAACCTCTCTCCAAGTTGTCAAACCACCTTTTTGCTTTAATACTTCTGTAGAAACAGTTTTATATTTAGCAGCAATATCTGTATTGGTAGTATATGCGTCTTTATCTAAAATAGTTTTAGTGATAGTAGCATATTCAGCAGGAATTTCAATTTCCTCAACTCTAGCAGGAGTAGCAATTACTTGCTTTTTATAAGTCGCAGAAGAAGAAGGAAGTGGTGTAGAAGTAGTCGAAGCATCGTTTACTAAAGTCTTTAAATCAACAGTAGTAAATTCTGCAGGATATCCTTTATAACACCAGTAACGGCAATCATCTGGGTTAGAAGAAGCACAATCAGGAGCCGGAGCACCTAATTCCCACTGTGCGTAAGCCGGTTTAATTTCAATAGTTTTACTATCAGTTCCGAAAGAAGCAGGAATGATAGATAATTTATTTCCTCCTGTTTTCTTAGTATATGTTACAACTTCAGTCTTGTAAGTTGCAGGGATAATTCTAAATTTTTTACTAGCTTCTTTAATTAAAACTCTTTCAGTAATAGTTTTAAATTTGGCAGGTACTGTCTTTAAAATTTTATACGCAGGTGCGATTTCAACAGTTTCAGTTTTGTTTTCGTAAATATCAGGTGTAGTACAACGCACATAACATTTTCCTGGTTCTGGGTTAGCTGGTAAATCTTGTGCGCTAGCAGCGAAACCTGCTCCTAATGCAGCAGCGATAAATAATAGTTTTTTCATCGTAAAATGATTTTATAGTGTTGATCGACCACGAAGTTACAAAAAACAGAATCTTAGCATCAACTAGTTAATTGGATTTTCCGCTATTACTGCTGATTTTTCGTTCAAACACAAAATCGAACGATAAACAGCAAAATATAGAATGTGTAATGTAATTTTAGTCAATTCAAACATGGTTAAATATTAAAACGAATATAGTTATTTGTATTTAATTATCTGTATTTCATATAGTTAATTTAATAATATAGATTGCTAGATAAGAAAGGGATAGTTAAGTTCATCAATTACATAGAAAATACTTTTTACACAAATTCAGAGATAGTGTGGTATGCTAGCAATAAAACGGAAAAATATTTTAGTTAATTCAAGACCTAAAATTCCAAAATTGATATTACATATATTATAGAATCATTTAGCCTTTGTATTTTTACAAACACAAAAATTACTACATGGTCAATCAGGACATTTTAAGTCAATATAAAAAGAGAGTACAAAAATTACATAGGCATTTAGCCATCGACCAAAAGAAAGTAGCTATTGTAAATAGTGAAGAAAAAACATTAGCTCCTGATTTTTGGAATGATCCTAAAGCGGCAGAAATACATGTAAAAGAATTGAATCAACTAAAGGCTTGGGTTAAAGATTACGAGGATATAGTACAAGGCATCGACGATTTAGAAGTATTGTTTGATTTTTACAAAGAAGATAATTCGTTAGAAGAAGAACTGAACGAGCAACACGAGATGTTAAAGACGAATCTAGAAGAGATTGAGTTTAAAAATATGTTGAGTGAAGAGGGGGATAACCTTAGCGCAGTGCTACAGATCACAGCAGGAGCCGGAGGAACCGAAAGTTGTGACTGGGCGCAAATGCTAATGCGTATGTATGTAATGTATGCCGAAAAGAAAGATTTCAAAATAAAAGAACTCAATTATCAAGATGGTGATGTAGCAGGTATAAAAACCGTTACTCTAGAAATTGATGGAGAGTTTGCTTTCGGTTGGCTAAAAGGAGAGAATGGAGTACACCGTCTAGTACGTATTAGTCCTTTCGATAGTAACGCAAAAAGACATACCTCATTTGCCTCAGTGTACGTGTATCCATTGGCCGACGATAGTATAGAAATAGCAATTAACCCGTCCGATATTACATGGGAAACCATGCGCGCCTCAGGTGCTGGAGGACAAAACGTAAATAAGGTAGAAACCGCCGTACGTTTACGTCACCACCCAACGGGTATTATTATCGAAAACTCAGAAACACGCTCTCAGTTAGATAACAAAACCAAAGCCATGCAGTTACTAAAGTCTCAATTATACGAGATCGAGCTTAAAAAGCAGCAAGCAATGCGAGCAGAGATTGAGGCTTCTAAAATGAAAATAGAGTGGGGGTCTCAAATCCGTAACTATGTTATGCATCCTTACAAACTCGTAAAAGATGTCCGCACAGGAGAAGAAACAGGAAACGTAGATGCCGTAATGAATGGTCAAATCGATCCATTCTTGAAGTCTTATCTTATGGCCACAGGACAAAAAGAAGAATCTTCAGACCTATAATTTAACTAGACGTGTATTTTAAATTGTAAAATAGCGTCATGCTGAATTTATTTCAGCATCTCATTAGAGTATTAAATATTCTCGTTCTAACCATATATGGACAAAAAATCAAAAACAGGTATCGCATTAGGAGGAGGTGCAGTCCTCGGAGCCGCACATATCGGTGTATTAAAAGCCGTAGAGGAAGCAAATATCAAAATAGATTATATTACAGGAACGAGTATCGGTTCATTAGTAGCTACACTTTATGCCTTTGACATAGAAATCAAAGAGATAGAAGAAATTGCTAAAAACTTAAGTTGGAACAATATCACAAAGCCGACATTGTCCAAATATGGTTTACTGTCAAATAAGAACCTGAAATCCTTAATTCACAATGCTATAGGTAACAGAAATATAGAAGAAGCCAAAATACCTCTAGCCATGATTGCAACCGATATTTCTAACGGAGAAAGAGTGGTTCTAAATTCAGGTTCAGTATCAGATTCCGTAATGGCCAGTACTTGTATTCCGGGTATATTTAAACCTGTAGAAATAGAAGAAAAGATGCTAATCGATGGAGGTATAGTAGAAAATGTTCCTGTCGAATCATTAAAAAACATCGGAGCAGAATACGTTATTGGCGTAGATCTCAATCCAGTACATACCTACGGAAAACCCAATAATATCGTAGACGTCATTTTAAATAGTTTTCATTACAGTATCAAGCAAACGGTAAAATTTCAGCTCAACAATGCAGACCTATTGATTCAACCAGATCTATCAAGTTTCAATCTGTCGAATACCAATCAAATTTCGAGTCTTATCGAAAAAGGTTATCAAGATACAAAGCAAATACTAGCCAACCTTTAATATTACTAGTAGAAGCAATATGTGGGCGTTACCCTATCGGGTCGGGCTATCACTCATACTCCTCGCACCTCCTAAAGTCGGGCTGTGGGGTAAACGTTCTATCCCTAACGCAGAGTCAGTTCAAAATTTAATATTCAAAGTTTACTATTCAGAATTGGTATTATTGTTATCTGATGATTTTAAAATTAGAAAAGTAATGTTCTTAAAGTTTTAATGTATTATGCGTTTAGTCTTGTTACTTGAAGCGAAGCGATCTTGAATCTTTACCAAAAACAATAATGATAGACTTCAATTCTATTATTTTTTAACTGCAATAACTCCTATTAATTTCTATATCTCCCTTTAACTTCTAATAAAAGTGCCAAAATGGCATCTAAACCTCTTTATTTAAAGACAAAATTTCAGTTTAGCACAAAGGGAACAACAATTGAGATAGCCTAGACAAAAAACAGGTTATGAATTTCGATAAGTTTACAATCAAGTCGCAAGAGGCCATACAACAAGCACAACAAATTGCGCAAGGGTTCGGGCATCAACAGATCGAGAACTCACATATATTTAAAGGGATTACAGAAGTCGATAATCATGTATTACCCTTCATTCTCAAAAAGCTAAATGTAAATCAAGACTTAGTACATCAAATCGTAGATCGAACTTTAGAAAGTTTTCCAAAAGTTTCCGGTGGGCAATTACAACTAAGCCGAGAAGCAAGTCAAACAGTTCTCAACGCTAGTACGATTGCAAAAAAGATGGATGATGAATACGTCTCTATCGAGCACATATTGCTAGCAATCTTAGATTCAAAAAGTAAAATTTCCCAGATTTTAAAAGATCAAGGAGTTACGAAAAAGGATTTAGAAGCGGCTATCAAGCAAGTACGAAATGGAGAAAAAATAACTTCTCAAAGTGCAGAAGATACCTATCAGTCATTAAGCAAATATGCTAAAAACCTAAATGAATTAGCCGAAACAGGAAAACTAGATCCCGTTATTGGTCGTGACGACGAGATTCGACGAGTACTACAAATACTGTCTCGTCGTACCAAAAACAACCCAATGTTAGTAGGGGAGCCCGGTACAGGTAAAACCGCTATTGCCGAAGGTTTGGCACATCGTATTGTAGGTGGTGATATCCCAGAGAATTTAAAGAATAAACAAATCTATTCTTTAGATATGGGAGCTCTAATAGCAGGGGCCAAATACAAAGGAGAATTCGAAGAACGATTAAAGTCTGTAGTAAAAGAAGTTACTTCCGCCGAAGGCGATATTATTCTATTTATCGATGAGATCCATACACTAGTAGGTGCAGGTGGAGGACAAGGCGCTATGGATGCAGCAAATATTTTAAAACCTGCTCTTGCAAGGGGAGAATTAAGAGCAATCGGAGCTACTACATTAGATGAATATCAAAAGTATTTCGAAAAAGACAAAGCTCTAGAGCGTCGTTTTCAGAAGGTAATCGTAGACGAGCCAGATACAGAAAGTGCTATTTCAATACTGCGTGGAATTAAGGAAAAGTACGAAACGCATCATAAAGTACGTATTCTAGACGAAGCTATTATTGGAGCAGTAGAACTTTCTCAACGTTACATTTCGAATCGCTTTCTACCAGACAAAGCAATCGATCTAATGGATGAAGCAGCGTCTAAGTTGCGCATGGAAATCAACTCAAAACCTTTAGAATTAGATGTTTTGGATCGAAAAATCATGCAATTAGAAATAGAAATCGAAGCTATTAAAAGAGAAAATGATGAAGAAAAACTCAAAAATCTAAATGCAGAACTAGCCAATACCAAAGAAGATCGCAACGAAATCTATAGCAAATGGAGTAGTGAAAAAGAGGTGGTAGACAAAATTCAGCAATACAAGCAAGAAATAGAAAGTCTAAATCTAGAGGCCGATCGAGCAGAAAGAAATGGAGACTATGGTAAAGTCGCTGAATTACGTTACGGAAAGATCAAAGAGTTACAACAAGAGCTAGAGAATTTAGAAACTACTTCGCAAGAGCGTACGGAATCGTCTTTAATTAAAGAAGAAGTAACACACGAAGATATTGCCGAAGTGGTAGCTAAATGGACAGGGGTTCCTGTAGCTAAAATGTTACAAAGTGACCGTGAAAAGCTTTTATACCTAGAAGAAGAATTACACAAACAAGTAGTTGGCCAAGACCTAGCTATAGAAGCGGTTAGTGATGCAATTCGCAGAAGTAGAGCTGGGTTGCAAAATCCTACAAAACCAATTGGTTCGTTTCTTTTTTTAGGAACGACAGGAGTAGGTAAGACCGAATTGGCCAAAGCGCTAGCGAACTATTTATTTAATGATGAAAGTGCCATGACGCGTATTGATATGAGTGAATACCAAGAGCGTCATAGTGTAAGTAGGCTAGTCGGAGCACCTCCTGGTTATGTAGGTTACGATGAAGGTGGTCAGTTAACTGAAGCAGTTAGAAGAAAACCCTATTCGGTTATTCTTTTATATGAAATAGAAAAAGCACATCCAGATACGTTTAATATTCTATTACAAGTATTAGACGAAGGGAGGCTAACGGATAATAAAGGAAGAACTGCCGATTTTAGAAATACTATAATTATAATGACTTCGAATATGGGAAGTCACATCATACAAGAGAAGCACGAGAATGTAAGAGATGTAGAAAAAGCGAATGAATTAGCAAAAACGGAAGTATTAGGTTTATTAAAACAATCACTACGACCAGAATTTCTAAATCGTATCGACGATATTTTAATGTTTAGTCCATTAACAAAAAATGACATTGTTAATATTGTAGATATTCAACTTAAATCATTGACTAAAATGTTGTTGCAACAAGGTATCACAATTGATGCAACAGATGAGGCAAAGGCATTAATAGCAGAACAAGGTTTTCAACCAGAATATGGCGCACGCCCTGTAAAACGTACGATTCAGAAACTCGTTTTAAACGAATTGTCAAAAGAATTATTATCTGGCAAAATAAATAGCCAATCTTTAGTATTAATTGATTCTTTTAACAAAAAAATTGTATTCAGAAATGGGATAAATAATTAAGATGATTGTATCTTTGGCACGTAATTTGATATATCCATAATAGTTCAGATTAGTTTAAGTTAGTTAGTTGGTTAGCAGCGTCCGTTTTTATTAAAATTCGGGCGCTGCTTTTTTGTAGATACTTTCTATATACCTTAGTTTTGTGAATCATGAAAAAAGTGAAACCTAAAAATATCAATATACTTAATAAGAAAGCGAGGTTCGAATACGAGCTAATGGATCGCTATACAGCCGGTATGGTATTACGCGGCACAGAGATTAAGTCGATTAGAGAAGGAAAGGCTAGTATAGCTGAAAGCTTTTGTGAGTTTAACGAGAAGGGAGAGCTATTTGTAATAAATATGACTATTCAAGAGTATTCTCATGCTACTTACTTTAATCATAGGCCTAAAACAGAACGTAAGCTTCTATTAAATAGAAAAGAACTTAAGAAACTAGAAAAGGAAGTACAGCAAAAGTCTTTTACTATAGTCCCGTTAAAAGTTTTTATCAGCGAAAACGGGTATGCCAAAATGGATATTGCATTAGCAAAAGGTAAAAAGTTATACGATAAAAGAGAGAGTATAAAAGATCGTGATAACAAAGTTGCTTTAGATCGATTGAAAAAGTCGTTTTAATACGAATTATAGATCAACCCGAAAATTTATAGAGCCCCACTTTTTTCAAATTACTCTCACACTCTGCTAACTGTCAAGGAGTCGAAGAGTGTCTCCTTGCCAAAATCTTCAATCATCTTTTATTTAATATCATACGATTTAAACCATAAAATGCGGCATAAATATTTAGAATTAATTTTCGCTTTTTCAAGGCGTAAAATTAAAGCATAGCATCTAGCTACGGTTTCATTTTGAAACGAAGAAAAAGTAGAAAAGTAAACTTAATATATGTTGCATTTTATGGTTTAGGATCGTATTAGTTATTGTTATATTATATAACGCAGAAATAGTAGAAAAGATGTATCGTTTTAACAATCGTATTATTTCCTCATAGTGTATTAGATACCTACAATTACTACGATTTGATAGCATATATTGATACAAAGAAAAAAACCATTAGTACTAAGTACTAATGGTCGTTACGTTAACAATTTGATCTAGGGGTAATTAGATAGGTGTGTTAACTATTAAAGCAAAATTTATAATCGCAAATAAACAATGAAAATCCTAAACATTAGGTTTTTTTTTGATCAAATGCTTATAAAATAGTTTAAATACAGTTTCAATCTACAAATAAGCAAGCAAGCTTTCTAAAAACTCAGAATAATCTGACAAAAAATGTTATTTTAACATATTAACCTAATAAAGTTTTATTTTATCGATACTTTAAATAGTCAATTAGCTTGTTTACAACTTTTCCTCGATGACTGATTTTATTTTTTTCTACTAATGACATTTCTGCGAAAGTATTTTCGTAACCTAGGGGCCTAAAAACAGGATCATATCCAAATCCGTTTGTACCTGTAAGCGTTTTTGTAATTGTTCCTTTACAGATACCTTCTAAGCATATTGATTCTTTGTCGAGACCAACTACTGCAATCACAGTTTTAAATTGTGCAGAACGATCACCTTTATCTTCCAATTCAAATAATAACTTTTCAATATTTTTTTGGTTGTTTTTTTCTTCGCCAGCATACCTAGCAGAATGTACACCAGGAGCACCAGATAGAGATTCTACTTCTAAACCAGTATCATCAGCAAAACACGGTACCTTGTATTTATTAAAAACATAGTTAGCTTTTTGTAGCGCATTACCAGCAATAGTATCAGAAGTTTCAGGTACCTCTTCAAAACACTCTATATCTGTTAGGCCTATAATTTTAATAGAATCAGGTAATAGGTTTTGTACTTCCTTTATTTTATTTCGATTCGATGTTGCAAAAACAATCTTCATAGTTCGTTATTATGACGTAAAGATAAAATGAAGAACAATACCAGACTATCGTTGCTTATAATTTTTAAAAGTACCGTCTTTATAAAAAATCGTAATACTATCTATTTCGGATGTACTTAATGCAGCCGAAATTATAGATTCTTCACCAAGAATCTCCGTCTTGGTATCTTTTTCTGCTGAATTAAATAGGTTAGGGGAGTGAGATGAGAATTTTATATTCGACTCATTACGCAGTTCGGGTTCAAATATTCGATTCTCAGTTAAGCTACTGTTTTTTGCCAATTCTCCTTTTCCATAGACTAACCAGTCAAAAGTAATCTCTGGAAAGTTATCTAGTATGTGCATCACAAAATCTAAACTAGGTTTGTTGCGACCCGAAACTATATGTGATACGGAAGATCTACCAATACCTATCTTTTCTGCAAAACCTGCAGCATTGATATTGTAATGATCAAATATTTCTTCTAATCTAATTGTAAACTCTTTGTTGTTTATCATTGTAAACTAAAGGATTCGTTACGTATTGTATTTGTTTACAATATACTACATATTAATAAAATAATTATAAATAAGTGGATTGAAATTTATGTTTTTTAATTGAATTTTAAGTTTAGCGATTTGATGTAACTAGTTGATAATAATATTGTTGATAGATTATTATAAATTTTGTTTATACTTAATAATATGGACGTTTAAAGAGTTCTAAATGTATACAAAATCGAGTTAATAGTGTCTATTAAGACCTTATTTGAAATGAGTTGTTGTTTACGTATGTGGCAACATATAAGTGTACAATTGTAATCAGGTATTCATCAGCTAAAAGTTTACCTTTGTAATGAACAAACAGTACTTATGGTAGATTATACACTTAAGAATTATAATTCAATTAAAGAACTTGCTCTAAAGGGGCGATATATAACATTAAAAGACATAAGCCCGTTAATTGATGGCTTAAATCCTTCTTTTAAGGTGTCCGAATTAGGCTTGTCAGAGAATAAACAGCTAATACATTTAATAACTATAGGTAATGGTCCAACTAAAGTCCTTATGTGGTCTCAAATGCACGGAAACGAAAGTACTACAACTCGTGCTGTATTCGATTTATTAAACTATTTGACTAAAGAATCGGATGCACAGACTATTCTAGACAATTGTACATTGTATATAATACCTATGTTAAATCCTGATGGTTCACAATTGTATACAAGAGTAAATTATAATAAAGTAGATTTAAATCGTGATGCTCAGGTCTTAAGCCAATTAGAATCGAAAGTATTTAAAAAGATTGTAGACAAAATACAACCAGATATCGCATTTAACCTACACGGACAACGAACTATATTTAGTGCAGGAGAAACAAACAAAAGTGCTATTGTTTCTTTTTTATCGCCAGCTAGCGATCCCGAAAGAACGATTACAACAACACGTAAAGTAGGAATGCGTATTATTTCTGAAATGAATAAAACATTACAACAAGAAATTCCTAATTGTGTAGGAAGGTATGATGATGGTTTCAATATTAATTGTACGGGTGACACTATGGAAGATAGGGGAGTGAGTACTATTTTGTTTGAAGCAGGACATTTTCCTAAGGACTACGAGCGTGAAGAAACGAGAAGACTTATTTTTCTTTCTTTGATAACAGGCCTACATTTTATTGCTAAAACTCCCAAAAAAATTGATGGATATGAAGGATATTTCGATATTCCCGAAAACGGAAAGCTTTTTAAAGATATCATACTTCGTAATATTCAGTTAAATAATTCTAAAATTGATATTTCTCTGCAATACGAAGAAAAGTTAGTAGGTAACACCTTAAGTTTTTTGCCAAAGGTTGCAGAGATTTCATCTCAAATTACTGATTATGGGCATCTTGAATACAATGGTATGAACGTAAAAATTCAGCTTTCTAAAGAATTTTCAGAATTAAAGGTTGGTGACGAAATCGATTTTTTAATTATAGAAAATGAAAAATTCTCAGAATTTCCTATCATAAAGTAAATTATAAGCTTTCAAATGTCCTAAATTCTGCTATTTTTGCATTTAGGTATAGCAAATAAAATATTATGGCAAAGTTTAAGCTAGATGAAGTAGATCATCAAATACTTGATATGTTGATCGAAAATACAAGAACTCCATTTACTGATATAGCTAAGAAATTATTAATTTCTGCTGGTACAGTGCACGTTCGAGTGAAAAAAATGGAAGAAGCTGGTATCATTCAAGGATCATCATTGAGTTTAAATTATACTAAGCTTGGGTACTCGTTTATTGCTTATGTGGGTATCTTCTTACAGAATACTTCTCAAACAAAATTTGTTTTAGAGCGTATTAATGACATCCCTTATGTAACGGTTGCTCACATTACGACAGGGAAGTTTAATATTTTCTGTAAAATTCGTGCAAAAGATACTAATCATGCAAAAGACATCATCTTTATGTTAGACGACATAGAAGGGGTGTACAGAACAGAAACTATGATTTCGTTAGAAGAAAGCATTAACGACAAAAAGCGTTTAATGCATTCGATCTTCAATGAAATGAGCTAATTTACTTATCATTATTACATGAGCAGAAAACCAAAAATAGAGCGTTTTAATCAAGATGTTCTATCAAAATATCAGATATACAATAGTATATTCATGACCTTACCATTTGATAAGGTTACCAATACGGGGGTTTTACTTCCTTTATTTAAGGATGTTTGTGATAAGGGTTTTGCTAATAAGCAAACACCTACACAAATTGTTGAGAATTTCTTTAGTGAATATCAGCAAAATCTTACAACAGACGAGAAGAACACTCTTTTATTTCGATTTATCCAGTACATCGAGCGTCAGGTAGTTTTATTTGATGCAATTGAAGATGCTGCATTTACAAAAGTGAATAATATGGACGGGCGAGGGACGCTTAGAAGTATTAAAGAAGAAGCGTCTGAAAAAGGAAAGATCGAGCAGATGAGAAATTTCTTATCTGATTTTAAAATTCGTCCTACGTTAACTGCTCACCCTACACAATTCTATCCAGGTACTGTTTTAGGGATTATCCGAGATTTAGATAAAGCGATTCGTAAAGACGATCTTTTAACAATTAAGAAGTTACTAGCACAGTTAGGAAAGACAGCTTTCTTTAAAAAAGAGAAGCCAACTCCATATGACGAAGCAGTAAGTTTAATCTGGTATTTAGAAAATGTATTTTATAATGCAGTCAGTAATATATACGACTACATTAAGGATAATATTTTTACAGGAAAAGAAGAGTTTACTAATGATATCATCAACCTTGGTTTCTGGCCAGGAGGGGATAGAGACGGTAACCCGTTTGTAACAACTGAGATTACAGAAAAGGTAGCAGAGAAATTAAAAACTTCAATCCTATCTAACTATTATAAGGATATTAGAAAATTAAAGCGTAGAATTACTTTTGCTGATCTTCCTGATAAGATTAATAATTTAGAGTTAAAGCTGTATCAAAATATCTATTACCCGAATAACGAGTCTGACTTTACACTATCTTATTTTAAGAATGAATTAGAGTCTTTACGAATTTCTTTAATAGATGAGCACAACTCACTTTATTTAAATGAACTAGAAGGTTTAATCAATAAAGTTAACTTATTTGGTTTTCACTTTGGTACTCTAGATATTCGTCAAGATTCCCGTGTGCACCATAAAGTGTTTATGGAAATCGTAAAAGACGCAGGAGGGTCTTTATTTC
>CALFUO010000233.1 GCA_937929895.1 uncultured Aquimarina sp. | reverse complement strand
AACCGTAACATTAACGGAATCAAATCCATCACCACATCCTACTGGTAATGCTCCTCCTTCTCTTCTATAAAATTCAAATGAATAGGTTCCTTCAACTAATAAATCGATATTTAATAATCCACCTGCAAAAGCTTCCGCTGTTGGGAAAGGTCCTAGCGGAGATCCTGCTGGTCCGCTGGTAATTCGATAGTTTGTAAAACCTGAACCTTGATTATTAAGTTGTATATCAAAATTAGTTTGTCCACAACTTCCAACAATATCATTTCCTCCATTGGTTACTACATCAACTGATCTAGTAGTTCCTCTAAATGTTACTACATAATCTCGTGTAGCATTACACCCCTTATTTGAATTTATTAATCTATATCTAAAAGTATAAGATTGCCCACCTGGAAGTGGTGTAAGGTTATTTATTACTGTTGTTGGACTGTTTGGTGACATTATTGAACCACCTGGTAAAGCAGTTCCTCCTACTTGTGTCCAAGAAACAGTTTCACCTGCAAATTGTGGTTGTGCTCCGTTTAATGTTATACTATTTACTCCTGTATCACAAATAAAATAATTCACATCTTCTGTACCAATACCTGTTATGTCTTGAGTTGCAGCTGGTACTATTATTTCCATTTCATCACTTGCTGTAGAACATGGTCCTCCAACACTCCATCTTAGGATATAGGTTCCTTCTATTAATCCATTTACTCTGGTATCTGCATCATTTACATCAACAAAATTTGGAATATTAGGACCACTCACAAAACTCCATTCTCCAACCTGTCCATTTAAACTACATCCTCCAAAAGTTGCATCTAAGTCTGTACCTGTTGTTGTTGTGTAACAATTCCCTAATGTTTGATCAAATCCTGCATCTACGGGTTGTACCCCTCCATAATTAGTAACCACTATATCTGACCGAGACCTACATTGAAATCCTGTCATAGGATCTACAGGCCCAGTAATAATCCAAGATATGGTAGTCATACCACAACTTGTTGCTGGCATTGTTAATGTTGTCGTTTCTGAAGAAGGGAAATCTATAGTTACACCAGCATCATTAGCCCCTGAAATTACCCACTGCCCAGTTTCACCTGTATTTAGCGGTGTATTTCCTGTTACTGTAACATTTCCCATAGCATCTGGACAAAATGCAATATCTGTTCCCGCGTCGGCTATGGTAATTTGTTTTACTATAACCTCTACGATTTGGGTATTTGGATTACAATTGGTGGAATATCTAAATCGATAGGTATTTCCTCCGACCATTCCAAAAACTGAAGAAAAAACATCATTAACATCATCTATAACTACAGAAGGACCTGAAATTTGTTCCCAGGTACTAATATTTGGTGTAGATACTTGAGTTCCTCTTAAAAAGTTAAATGGTTCTCCTTCACATATTGTATACGTCAAATCCCCTCCATTAAGTGGACAGGTTTGAGCAAAGAGAATATTACTTGAAAAAAGACTAAGTAAAAACAGTAGAAACACTGCTTTCCTCTTAGCAATATTAGTAGTAATCTTGTTCATAATAAGTTACGTTAACTAGTTTAATGTTAACGAATCTATTTATTATTGCTTTAACCAAACCACAAAACTACATTAATTAGCTTAGTATTATCGACCAAGTGTGTGTTTTCACGACAAAGAACCTTTATTCTTGTAAAGTTAGAATCTGAAAGATTAAACCCGGATTATGCAATAGGATTTTAAATTTAATCATAAGACAAAAGAAACCAACTAATCATCAAGGTTTTACAATAAAACCCCTAAAGGACTGAATATTTGATAGTTATAATTTATTCTAATTTCTGTTGCATAATTCGGGTTAAAGAGTTAAACAACAAAAAGTAAAACGAATAATCAGAGGAAGCTTATAAATTGACGAAGACCTAGGTACAATAGCAATTCATGTTTGATATTACTCTAATATTTTATACGCCAAAAAAGATTTCCATCATTATTAGAGAAAGCGAAAAAGAACTTCAATTATTGCTAAATAAATACTTAATTCTATTATTAATAGGAATACACTAGTATCCGAAAGTTTTAGAAATGATAATTAATATTAAAAATTTTATTTAGAGTGTCTTGCGAATTTTTGAAGCTAAAAATTTTAGAAAATATATTTTCTAAGACGGATTGAAAAAGTCTTAGACGAAAACGTCCAATGTATTGATATATATCTTCTCTTTCAGTGAAACGGTCTATATTCTAAAGTTTCGGATGCTAGTGATAGAAATAGAATTTTATTCCATACAAAAAACGCTTGTTTTCAAAAGAAAACAAGCGTTTTTAATGTAAAAAGATTTACTTTCTAAATATCATCACTATGTGCACGGATGTATTCTGCTTTGTGTTGAGCTTTTTTAATTAACTCTCTCTTTTTCACAGATGGCTTCACATATTCCTTGCGGCTTCTAATTTCTTGAACCAGCTTTACATTCTTCACCTTACGCTTATATCTCTTTAGCGCTCTATCGATGTTCTCGCCTTCTTTAATTTGAATTTTTAACATAGCTGCTATTTTTATAAATTTATACTGATCAGACTACATAATTGGTTGAATAAATTCTAACCCTACAAGTCTTATTTTCTTAAATTTTGTATTACCTAGATAAAATAAAAAAGGCCTTACAAAATGTAAGGCCTTTGGTAGTAGCGGGAACAGGACTCGAACCTGTGACCTTCGGGTTATGAGCCCGACGAGCTACCTACTGCTCTATCCCGCGATGTTTGTGGTGCAAATATACAACGCTTTTCCAGTTCCTACAACCAAGCAGCAAATAATTTTAATGTTAAGCTAGTTTTAAGTTTACGAAAAACTATTGTTTAGCCCCCGATTTCTCAACAAACGACAAACAAAGACCTCCTTTACTGCTCAATACTACAAACATCACAGCCAATCAATTCAGAATCCTCAAAAGTAACTTTTGTTTGAATGGGATTACAACATACTTCACAATCTTCTATATAAGTTTGCTGACGTATCGAACTATCGAAAAGCATCGAAATCGTTTCCCAACAATAGGGGCACTGAAAAAAATGCTCTATCATAAAAACATTGTTTTTATAGCCCTTGACGCTCTGCTATTTCAGCCATACGCGCCTTTACTTTTTTTAATGCATTTACCAATACCTCGCGTTCTTCTTTCGTAAGACTATCTTGTACTTCTGGTATCAATTCATACATAATTGGCAGAACCTTTTCTATAACTTCTTTTCCGTAAGCTGTTAAAAAGATTCTATTGATACGCTTATCCTGCTCATCTGGTCTACGGATAATAAATCCTTTTTTTACCATAGAATTTACCACACGCATCATAGACACCTTATCACGATGCGTAATAAATGCCATGTCATTCATACGTTGACCATCGTTTACATTTAAACGCTTTAAAACTGACCATTCTTCTTTAGAAAGATCTAATCCATTTTTCTTAAAAGCACTTTGTGTGATAAACCCAAAATCATAATGAATTTTTCCTACCCAAGAAAGCGCGTGTGAGTTCACATCAATTTCCTTAAACTTCATACTCATAGTAGTAATTGTTTAGCTTAATAATTCTATTTCTTCTTGAAGCTTTTCCCAAAGCTCCATTTGTTCTTGAAGCTGTTTTTTCTTTTTTTCATAAGTTACGAAAAAATTAGGGTCTCCCATCGTCCCTTCGTAATCCACGGCTAATTTAGCATCTAGCTCTTCTATATTAGACTCTAACTTACTAATTTTAGATTCAGCATTACTTACTTTGTTATTCAAAGATTTTATTTTCTTCTCATTTTCGTAAGTATTTACTTTTTCTTTTGGTTTAGATACTGGTTTTTTGACTGTAGAAATTTCAATCTGACGCATATCATGCGCCTTTCTTTCTTCTAAATAGTAATCTATATCACCTAAATACTCTTTAATCTTCTGATCTTTAAATTCGTAAACCGTATCGGTAAGACCTTGCAAAAAATCTCTATCATGTGAAACCAATAGTAGTGTACCTTCAAAACTTTGCAATGCAGCTTTCAATACATTTTTAGATTTAATATCTAAATGATTTGTTGGCTCATCCATCACAAGCACATTGAAAGGCTGTAGCAACAATTTAGCCAATGCTAAACGATTTCTTTCTCCCCCAGAAAGTACTTTCACCTTTTTTTCTACGTCATCACCTCTAAATAAAAACGATCCTAGTATGTCTCTAACTTTACTTCGAGTTTCCTCGTTAGCCGCATTGATCATAGTATCTTGGATCGTCAATTCACCATCTAAATACTCTGCTTGATTCTGGGCAAAATATCCTAATTGTACGTTGTGCCCTAACTTCATAGACCCTGTATGATCTAATTCGTTCACTATGATTTTAGCAAGGGTAGACTTACCCTGACCATTTTGCCCTACAAAAGCAGTTTTCACTCCTCTTTCAATTAACAAATCTATATTCTGAAGAATTTGTTTTTCTCCATATGCCTTTCCGACATTCTCTGCTTCTACCACTACTTTCCCTGGCTGAATACTAATAGGGAACGTTATACTCATTACTGCATTATCGTCTTCATCAACCTCTATACGATCGATTTTATCTAGCTTCTTAATTAAAGATTGCGCCATGGAAGCTTTATTAGCTTTAGCTCTAAACTTTTCAATTAGCTTCTCCGTATGTGCGATTTGCTTTTCCTGATTCTTCTGTGTAGCTAATTGCTGGTCTCGTAACTCATTTCGAAGCGTTAAATACTTCGAATAGGGTTTATTGAAATCATATATTTTACCTAATGAAATCTCAATGGTACGATTGGTAACATTATCTAAGAACATTCTATCGTGTGAAACAATAACTACAGCTCCTGTATAAGATGTCAAAAACTGCTCTAACCAAATAATAGATTCGATATCTAAGTGGTTGGTTGGCTCATCGAGCAATAAAATGTCATTATTCTGAAGTAGCAATTTAGCTAGTTCAATACGCATTCTCCATCCTCCAGAGAAAGTACCTGTTAGTTTTTCGAAATCTTCGGATTTAAACCCTAAACCTTGTAATACACGCTCTGTATTCCCTTGGTAATTATACCCACCTAAAATTTCATAACGTTCTGTAAAATCACTTACATCTTGAATTAACTTCGAATACGCCTCACTTTCATAATCTGTTCTTTCCGTTAACTCTCTATTAATAGCTTCAATTTGCTTTTCTAGAATCATAATTTCTTCAAAAGCTTGGTATGACTCTTCTAAAACAGTTCTTCCTTCTACAAAATCAATATCCTGACGTAGAAAACCAATCTTTACATGTTTATCTCTAGCTATCTCACCAGTATCAGGTTCATAATCTCCTGCTAGAATTTTTAGCATGGTTGATTTTCCTGCTCCGTTTTTCCCTACTAAACCAACCCTATCCCCTGGAGAAAGCTTATAAGTAATATCTTCAAACAAATAGCTTCCAGCAAAAGAGATGGATAAATTATGAATGTTAAGCATCTAATAATTTTTTGCAAATATGGTATAATTTAAGTCAATTTGTCAAATAGAAACCCTCATATATTCTCCCTAAATTGATATGTTAAAAGGCACAAAATTATACAGCTCTCTATATTCTAAATGTCCCGTTTGTCATAAGGATGATCTTTACGTGAATAAAAACTCGTATGTACCGCAAACAATACTTAAAATGCACGATCGTTGCAATAATTGCAATACAAAATATGCTATAGAGCCATCGTTTTTTTATGGGGCTATGTACGTAAGTTATACCTTAGGAGTAGCACTAGGGGTAGCACTTTTTGTTATTTCTTACTTTTTTTTAGAATTAGACTTTCTACCTACTTTCTTTATAATTTCTGGAGGAATAATTCTATTATTACCCCTTATCATGCGATTATCAAGAAACATATGGTTGAATATCTTCTTTAAGTTTGATAAAACATATCTGCAAAACGATTGATATCAATCTCTTCGTGCAAAGAATCTCCATGTTCTAAATAATTAGACAATCTTCTTGAAGCATCAGGAGCTTGAGTGACTCCACGTGTTCCTAAACCATTAAAAACAATAAGATTTTTATATTCAGGGTGCTCTCCAACTAAAGGTCTTCTATCTTTTACCGTTGGGCGCACTCCTGTTACGAAATCAATAATTTCGTAATCACAATCAATTAATTGTTCTAATTGAGTTTTTAAAATGGCTTTTTCGTAATTTGGGTCTGCTCCATCTCTAATCTGAATATGGTTTTGATAAGTAGCTCCAAATTTATAAATATCGTTACCTAAAGGCAGTAAAAAATAATGTGACTTTACAGCTACCTCTAATTTTAAGCTTGAAGATTTAAAAACATAATAAGCTCCCCTATTAGTCCCTAGTGGTAGATAATTAAAAAAAGGGTTTTTAGACATGTTATGTCCTTCACAAAAAATAACTTTCGAAGCTTTATGACCATTAATCTCCACTTCTTCTAATCCCACCTCTACTGTATTATAATCTATATCCTCACAAACAAACGCATTATCTTCAGAAAGTATTTGTTTAAATTTTTCGAAAATTTCTTTCACTAAGACTCTTCCTGTTTGCATCACTTCTCCGTATTTAAAAGGTGCTTTTATAGCCGAAGAAGTAGTGGTCTTAAGATAGGGGGATAAATAAGGACTCAAAGCTGGTTTATCAATAGCACTAAACCAATTATTCTGCTCTTCCACGTCATGAAATTTTCTATATACGGGTACATCAAGAGTGGTTTGTTGTTGTAAGAAAACAGCTAAATCATTATAAAATATTTTAGCAGATTTTAGTAATTCTCCCCCACGCCAAGCTAAAGAAAAACGTTTTAAGATGACAGGATTATACATACCCGCAGCTACATGACTAGCTTTCGCTTGTGTACCATCAATAACAAGTACTTTTTTCCCTTCTCTCTTTAACTGAAAAGTGATCGCCATACCAGCTATACCAAACCCTACTACAATATAATCGTACTTCATATTACACTCTCTTAACAGATTACAAACATAAAACGCCCTTGTAAAAGCAAAGGCGTTTTATGATATTTTTAGACCAACTATTATCTAGTAATTCCACATATCTTGTTCGAAATCTCGAATACTTTCTTTGATACGTTGACTTTCTAACAACTGTAATAAAGCATTGTCGTTAATATAATCCTCTACTTTTCTATCTCCTTGTTCGTTATCTTCTTTGTAGATCACGCTACTAAAACGTCTAGAGTTAAGAATGTCATCAAAAGAAATAGGCTTGTAGGTATTCTTTCTATTAAAAGCCTTTGCGACATGTAGAATTTCACGAACATGAGGGAAGTATACCCAGAATAAAGGCACTAAATCTGGCTCTTCGTCATCAATAAAGTTAACGTCTGGTGCTACTGGAGCAATACCTAACAAACGATATTTTAATTCTCCTTGGCGCTTATCGAAATACCACAAACCTTTGATGTGATATTCTGCGATATCTTGTGCCGTTAACTCTCTTATTTCAATAAATTCAGCAGAAACTGTTTCTCCTGCATTTAATTGTTCGATTCCTAAATCTGTTGTATCTACTCGGCGAATGGTAGCACTTAAGTCTTTTAAAGTACGCTTTTCTGTGAAATATGAATCTGTATAAATATCCTTTAACTTACCTGATTTCACTGACGAAATCAAAACATCGTATAAAGATCTTCTATCAGAACCTATATTAACAGTGTCAATTGGGTAATATAATGGAAAGTTGACACGCTCATCAAGGTCAACAGCCTCCCAAGTGGTCTTCGCCCACAATACATCACGATCATCTACATAACCATACTCCAAAGGACGATCGTTATCTTTTTCGACTTGTTCTTTAGTTTTTCTACCGATCTTCTCTGGATTAGGAGAGTTTAACACATTAAACTGTGCTAACGCTCCCATTGAGAAACAACAGCTTGCTATAAAAACTAAAAACGGCTTAACATTCATTACCATAAATAGATTAATTTGTCAATTCAATGATTACTGGAGAAACTTTCTTCACTCTATAAGAGCTACCTGATGCTAGCTTAGCATTGATATCAAAGATTTGTACGGTTTCACCTCTTTTTGCACGTTTTAGGGCAGCACGCGCTTGACTGTTTAATTTACTTCCTGAAACTCTAACTGTAGGCTGTCCTGGCACTTTAATTTTAAATCCTGTAACTTTCAACTTTAAGTTAAAGTCGAAATCTGGTAAAATAGCACCAACCGTAGAAATAGCTAACGCATTCTTAGTCATTTTTACAGAACCATCTTCACCACGAACAGTACCTACTGGTCTTGGAATATCTTTAATTCTAAATGTCTTACTACTGCTAAAAGATTTACCATTAACAGAAGCCTTAACATTAATCTTAACTTCACGTTGCTTTAAATTTGTAACATTCATTACATACTTACTTCCAGCAGATTTCTTTAATCCCGGAGCAGATGCTGTAACATTAGGTGCTCCTGGAACAGAAATAGTCATTGGATTCTGAACACCACGGTACACTACATTCATTTTATCTGCAGAGATTACAGCTGCATTAGGTGCTGGAATTACTGAATAAGCACTCTTAATTGGTATCGTTATAATAGAATCTCCCTCTTTGAACTGGAATTCTCCATTAATTTTACGCTCTCCGACATTACCTGCTGGAAATTCTAAAATTGTTTGACCGTCTTGCATCTTATCTGCTGACAACTCTTTACCATTAACAACTACTTTGTGAGCCCTTAAAGTCTTATCTTTTTTACCTAAAACGATTTTTCCTTTAAATCTTTCCCCAGCAAAATAAGCCGTCTTTTCTGCAACAACAATTGCTTCGAAATTTGTTAATGAAACTTCTGATTTTAACTTCCCTCCTAAAATAGCAGATAAAATTTCAGATTGATCCTTTTTAACATCGCTTTCCATCTGAGTTAGCTTTGTTAAAGAAGCTACCATTGGAAAACCTTCATAGTTATATCGCAACCAGTTCTTTTTAACACCATCTCTACTCTTCACATCCTCTGTCGAAAAATCAGCATTTACTGATTTAATAATTTCAGAAAAATCAGTTGTAGACCCTTCGGCGGTTAACTCTTTATTGATACCTTCTCTATATGCGTTTACTTTTTCAATAAACTCTTGACCCGCTGGAGTAATCTGTCCCCCTTTGAAAAAATATTCATCTAGAGTGTTTGACTTATCCATCGTCTGGTAATCATCTCTTTTATCCGCTGGAACATCCGATAGAATTACTTCTTTAGTTTTCTCCAAGTATGATATCAAATCATCAGATAACTTACCGATAACCTTAGTTTTCTCTAGTTCAGGCTTATACTTTTCAGGTTGTTCTTCAACCTTTTTCTGTAAATCTTCTAAAAACGCAGTATTACGCTCTGTAGTTCTTTCGTTAGACAACTCTAACTTTTCATTCATCAATCCAAAAGCGGCCAAAACCTCTTTTGACATATTTAGTGCCATCATTGCGATGAATACTAAATACATCAGGTTGATCATTTTCTGCCTTGCAGATAATTTACCTCCTGCCATGTTTTCTTTATTCTATTTATTAAACAAACGGATTAACTTCCAATTACTTTTTATTCATTGCTGATAACATTCCACCATATACTCCATTTAATGAAGAAAGATTAGATGCCAAGCTTTCCATTTGTTCTTTTAACTTAGAAGCATTAGCAGCAATAGCCTGATTTGCTTCATTTTGTTGCTGTGTAGCAGAAAGTTGAGATTGATAAATTGAATTTAATTGAGAAAGGTTAGACGCTGCCTGAACCATTTCTTGACTATATTGTTTTTGTGACTGAATACTATCTACAGTTGGAGCAATTCCTTTTGCAGCACCTTCAAAGTTACGAATGCTACTACCTAAGCTTTCCATAAGATTCACATCAATTTTCGCTTCTTTTAACAAGCTATCTAACTTTTGAGACAACATACCTTGTTCGTCTGCAGGCTCTTTCTTAGATTTCTTTTTAGCCTGTCCACCTGCTAATTCTGGATAAACTAATGACCAATCGTATTCATCATCGATAGATTCAAATGCCGATATAACGAAAACTAATGCTTCTGTTATTAATCCTAGTATTAACATTTCATTTCCAAAAGGCCAGTGCATAATTTTAAAAAGAGCTCCGATGATTACCACAGCCGCTCCCAGACCGTAGACCATGTTCATAATTCTTTTTCCTGCGTTTGACTTTGCCATAATAAATTAGTTTTTAAGTTAAGTTTTCAATTATCAATTAAATATAAATAAAAGTTGGGGCTTTTAAATAAATTATTTTACAATAGACCCTGGTTTACCGCTTCCAGTAATATCTGTACCAAGATAATCTTGTACTGTTCTAAATCCGATATAACTACGTGCAGAATCCGAATACTCATAATCACGTGTGCTTACTTGTAAAAAATAAGCAACATCTTTCCAAGACCCCCCGCGAATCACTTTACGTTTATTTTCGTCGTCGTTGGTATTAGGGTTCATTGAAGAAGTGTATTCGTAAGCTGCTGGATCATAAGATGAGCCTACCCATTCAGATACATTACCTGCCATATTATACAAACCATAATCATTAGGATCGAAAGATTTCGCCTCTACAGTATATAAGGCTTGATCTGCGGCATAATCTCCACGCATTGGTTTAAAGTTTGCCAAGAAACATCCTCTGTCATTTTTAGCATACGGACCTCCCCAAGGAAACGAACCAGATTCTAAACCACCACGAGCAGCATATTCCCATTCTGCTTCTGTTGGCAGCCTCCAACGTGAAGCTCGATCTTGTTTCTTCTTCCTCTTATCGTTAAAGAATTTCGTTCTCCAATCACAAAATGCTTTCGCTTGCGACCAAGTTACTCCTACTACTGGATATTCATCATATGCAGCATGATAGAAATACTGATCGTGCATTGGTTCGTTGTACGAATAGTTAAAATCACGAATCCAAACTGTTGTATCGGGATACACTTCTAAGGCTTCTCTTTTTAAGAATTTTTTGGAATTCTTACTTCTAGAACGCGCCATAGCTTCGACATCATACCATTTGTAATCATATCTCAGCTTATCCATTTTAAACATACGAACTCCATTATGAGACTCTTCTGCTCTAATATATAATGAGTCCATTACTTCCGCGATATATTCATCATACTCTTCGAATGGTAAATCATCTGGATCATTATCCCAGTTTAGTGGACGACCTTCATAACCAGTTTCGCCCAAACCTTCGTAATTATCTTTTACATATTTTTGATATGCATTCAGTTCTTCCTCATCCGTATTCCTAAAAGCAAACTGACCAACCCCTTCATCTTCTGTTGTTTTACCAACATCATCAGCTAGTCTTGCCAATTCGAATAAAGTAATTGAATCTTTTACCCATTCGGTGAATTGTCGGTACTCAGAGTTTGTAATTTCGGTTTCATCCATGTAGAAAGAACGTACTGTTACTGTTTTTGTCGGGGCATTTAACAGTCCTGCACGGTCTTCATCAGACTTACCCATAATGAAAGCTCCTCCTGGCACCAACGTCATTCCGTGTGGCTTTTCTGGATGCCATGATTTACCTTTTACTCCGATTAATTGTCCCGTATTGGAAGGCGTACAACTAATCAACACAGCTAGGGCAGCTGAAATCATCAAGAGTTTCTTCATAACTTATCTTAGGTTAAGATCTTCTAAATTTCAAGGTAGTAAACCTATTATTTAATTTTTAAAAAAACAATTATTTAATTCAAAAATAGCTAATATGGAATCGATTAAATTTCATATTTCATTCTAGCTTTGTACCATCTCTCTGGTATTTTTTGATTACAAGCGTCATTATAATCTTGGCTCGTACATGGTAATAACGTACCGTGAACCAATTTATTATCCTTCTTTTCAAAAGTCGATAAATCTAACCACCATCGACCTGTTAATTGACTTTTGTAAAATACTAAAATTTCTTCTTCTATCGGCACTTGATATTGAACAACATCCAAATCCTCTACGCCTCCTAGCTCATTCCAGCGAGTATTCACCCCCTCCACAAAGTACCATAGCATTTGCGCTACTAGCATATTACTAGCCGGTGTACACATTTTTGTATCGAATTCATAGATTCCAAAACTTGTCAATCGATCGCTAATACCTGCATAACGGCACAAAGCACACAATTCTTTACCCGAAAAACCATTCGGAGAAGTCCCATAAAAAGCTGCTTCTACAACATTAATATCAACTGCGACTATATCTGCATCTCGAATCACCGCCTCTGTTTGTGAAATATCCGAAGACACTTTCCCCAATCGATGCGCATCGAAAAACATGCGTTCCATTAAATCTAATTCTTCGGGAGCTACAAAATAGCTTTGAAACCCTAAATTAGTGTAATTAAATAAGTTATAAGGCTTATCTACCACAATTTTACCAACATAGGACTTATTTGATATTGGCGATTCTATATTACCTAAATCAAATCGAGAGTCAATATTAACGATATTGACCATATCCCCATCCTGCGGAAAGGATCTGTAATCTGCATAAACGAGATCTTGACCACCTCCTAAAACTACAGAAACAGCTCCTTTTAGATGAATATAACTAATTAATTGCGTAACCGCAAAATAGGTATCACTTATAGTCGCCCCTTGATCAATACTACCTAAATCGATAATATCCTTAGTCCAATTACCTTTATAAAGTTTATAAAATTCCTCTCGAACTTGATAAAAATCGGGATTTTGAGACCCTACAACATTACGCGTTTCGTCTACACTAAAAATTACAATAGCATCTTTAGTAAGCTCGATCTCTTCGTCTCCGAAATTTAGAACTATAGTTTTACCAATGGTATAATCTGGCAAACTTCTAGAAAACACCTTAAAATCTTCAGGTAAGGGAGATAAAAATTCAAATGGCATTATTTCGTTGTTTTCTTACGTGTCGTTGTCTTTTTAGCGGTTGTTTTTCTTTTCGTCGCTGTTTTTTTCTTCGGAGCTTTTTGCTCGATCATAGCCTTAACTTCGTCCAAAGCAAGTGCAGCAGCGTCTACCGTCTTAGGGAGCTCTATCTTAATCTTTCCTTTTATGATGTTGTGACGTCCCCAACGAGCTTTTTCGACTCGGATTCCTTCATCTTCCCAATTGTGGACAACTTTATCTATTTCTTTTTGCTTCTTCTCTTCTATTAAAAATACAATTTCCTCATCCGAAAGATTATCAAAATCATACTTCTTATTCACATTGATAAACATGCTATTCCATTTCAGATAAGGACCAAAACGCCCTACTCCTTTTTGAACAGGCAAGCCTTCGTGGGTATAGATCGGAGCATCTGCTTTTTCTTTCGCATCGATAAGCTCCTGTGCTCGAACCATTGTCACCCCCATAGGATCTTCACCTTTATCCAAAGAAACATATTTTGCACCAAACTTCACATATGGACCAAAACGTCCATTTGCAACAGTAACCGTTTCCCCTTTATACTCCCCTAAATCTTTAGGAAGTTGAAACAAATCCATGGCCTCTTCGAACGTTATATTACTTAACGTTTGCCCTGGTCCTAAACTCGCAAAACGAGGTTTTTCTTCATCTTCCACAGAACCTATCTGAACCATTGGTCCAAATTTCCCCAAACGAACACTCACAGGTTTTCCTGAATCCGGATCTTTACCCAAAACTCTCTCTCCTACTTCTCTCTCTGCATTTTGAGCCACATCTTCTACTACAGGGTGAAAGTCTTTATAGAAAGACTTCATCACCTTAGTCCATTCTTCGTCACCTGCTGCAATAGCATCAAAATCTTGCTCTACTTTGGCCGTAAAATTATAGTCCAAAATTGAAGAAAAGTGAGCCACTAAAAAGTCATTAACTACCA
This sequence comes from uncultured Aquimarina sp., assembly GCA_937929895.1. Lineage (GTDB taxonomy): Bacteria > Bacteroidota > Bacteroidia > Flavobacteriales > Flavobacteriaceae > Aquimarina. The sequence goes on along the minus strand of CALFUO010000233.1, from coordinate 7,956 downwards.
TACCGATATCGGTAGGCACCAATTTCCCTTTATTACTACCTGTTTTCTCCGTTAAGTTTTTCTCTTTTATGATTCCACTAGAAAGCAATAGCTCTGCATAAGACCTCTCAACTCCTTCGTTGTCTCCTTTTTCTATGTACTTCCTATTTTGAATCGTTGAAATCGTAGGCGCATAAGTAGACGGACGTCCAATACCTAGCTCTTCTAATTTCTTTACCAAAGCAGCTTCTGTGAAACGACTTGGCGGACGTGTAAATCTTTCCGTCGCCTTAATGAAGTTATTATCCAAAGGATCATTAACCTTCATTGCTGGCAAGATTCCATCTTCTTCTTGATCTTCGTCGTCATGTCCTTCTAAATATACCTTCAAGAACCCTTCGAATTTGATCATCTCTCCATTTGCAGTAAACACTTCTTCGTGCTTATCTGCTTCGATACGCACATTGGTACGCTCTAGCTTTGCATCACTCATTTGCGAAGCGATAGCACGCTTCCAGATAAGCTCGTACAATCGTTTTTGATCGTATTCTGCTTCTATGGTATGATTCGCAAAATTAGTTGGTCGAATCGCCTCGTGAGCTTCTTGTGCTCCTTTATTCTTTGTCGTATAGTTCTTTGGATTCGAATACTCTTCTCCATAAGCAGTTATAATTTCTGCCCTTGCTCCTTTTTGAGCCTGAGTAGATAGGTTTACACTATCTGTTCTCATATATGTGATATGCCCTGCTTCGTACAAACGCTGCGCCATATTCATGGTTTTTGAAACCGAGAAATACAACTTACGAGCTGCTTCTTGTTGAAGTGTCGAGGTAGTAAATGGTGGTGCTGGTGATTTTTTAGCTGGCTTTTTGGTTAAATCTGCCACTTTAAAATTAGCACCTATATTGCTTTGTAAAAAAGCCTGAGCTTCTTCTTTACTACTAAATTGCTTAGGCAGTTTTGCTTTAAATTTCTTTCTTCCCGCAACAAACTCTGCATCGATACGATACGAAGCTTTACTTTCGAAACCTAAGACATCTCTCTCACGCTCTACGATTAAGCGCACCGAAACAGATTGCACACGACCAGCAGACAAACCTCCTTTTACTTTTCTCCATAGAACTGGCGAAAGCTCGTACCCCACTAAACGGTCTAATACACGACGGGCTTGTTGCGCATTTACTAAATCGTAATTGATTTCTCTTGGATTTTCGATTGCTCTTAAAATCGCAGGCTTAGTAATCTCGTGAAATACAATACGTTTTGTCTTTTCTTTATCTAAATCCAAAGACTCTGCTAAGTGCCATGCAATCGCTTCTCCCTCGCGATCCTCATCACTTGCTAACCAAACCATTTCGGCTTTCTTAGACAAGTCTCGTAATTTTTTTACGACGGCTTTTTTGTCACTAGAGACAATATATTTTGGTTTAAAATCCCCATCTACATCTACTCCTAATTCTTTAGAGGGTAAGTCTGCAATATGCCCAAAACTAGAGTGCACAGTATAATCTTTTCCGAGAAATTTTTCTATCGTTTTTGCCTTTGCAGGTGACTCCACGATTACGAGATTTTTCGCCATAGGTTAGTAATTTGTCTAAACAAAAGTAGGTCAATTTTAGTTAGCTTTCCAAAATTGACTTGGGGCAAAGTACACTTTTAATCATTAGTTAACGCTAGTTTACTTCTTCATTTTCAAATAAAATATCGAGATTTTAAAAAGAATTTAACTTCAAAAAATATGTGCATTTTACCCGTCTGTCAAAAAATAACGTTACCTAAACACTGAACACACGATCGACATTCGCGTTAGGGATAAAGCGGTTACCCCGCAGCTTTTTGCTAGCTAAGCGATAGCGAAAGCTAACAAAAAACGAGGAGTATGAGCGAAAGCCCGACCCTTGGGTAACGCCATTAGTACGGATAGATTAATTCACATCTGACATATTGTCATTTTAATTGATTTAAGTACTATATTTGTAGCCCTGAATTTCATAAAGAATTGCTGTACGGCCATGGAAGAAAAGATTATCGACGAACAAAAACAAGGTGAAGCCTTAGTACTAGAAGCTAACAAAAAAAATAAACGTAAACTTTTTATTGAAAGTTATGGGTGTCAAATGAACTTTAGCGATAGTGAGGTGGTAGCCTCGATCTTGGCAACTGAGGGTTTTAATACTACTGATAAACTCGAAGAAGCTGATTTAGTATTGGTAAATACTTGTTCTATTCGTGATAAAGCAGAACAGACGGTTCGTAAACGTCTTGAAAAATACAATGCCGTAAAAACAAAACACAATCCTCGCATGAAGGTTGGTGTTTTAGGTTGTATGGCTGAGCGTTTGAAGGAGCAATTTTTAGAGGAAGAAAAAATCGTCGACATGGTGGTTGGACCTGATGCGTACAAAGACCTTCCGAATTTACTGGAGGAAGTTGAAGCGGGTCGTGATGCGGTGAATGTAATTCTTTCTCGTGATGAAACCTATGGAGATATTGCACCTGTTCGTCTACAAAGTAATGGGGTTTCGGCATTCGTTACGATTACTCGTGGATGTGACAATATGTGCACTTTTTGCGTGGTTCCATTTACCCGTGGTCGCGAACGTAGTCGTGATCCGCAAAGTATTATAGAAGAAATTGACGACTTGGTAGCTAAAGGCTTTAAAGAAGTAACTCTTTTAGGTCAAAATGTAGACAGTTTCCTTTGGTATGGCGGTGGATTGAAAAAAGACTTTGAAAAAGCTAGCGAAATACAGAAAGCTACTGCAACCAATTTTGCAATGCTGATGGATATGGTTGCCACGAAATACCCTAAACTTCGCCTTCGTTTTACGACCTCGAATCCACAAGATATGACACTGGATGTTATCGAAATTATGGCTAAGCACCGTAATATTTGCAATTACATTCATCTCCCTATTCAAAGTGGTAGTAATCGTATTTTGAAAGAAATGAATCGTCAACATACTCGTGAGGAATATTTTGCTTTAATCGATAATATTAAAAGGTTGATTCCTGATTGTGCTATTTCTCAGGATATCATCGTAGGGTTCCCTACTGAGACGGAAGAAGACCACAAAGACACCTTATCGTTAATGGAATACGTGAAATATGAATATGGATTTATGTTTGCTTATTCGGAACGCCCAGGAACTATGGCTGGACGTAAAATGGACGATGATGTTCCTGAAGATGTAAAAAAGAGACGTCTTACCGAAATACAAACATTACAACGTGAACATAGTAAAATAAGACATGATGAATTTTTAGGAAAAACTTGTGAGGTACTTATTGAAAAAGCAAGTAAAAAATCTGACTTGCAATGGAGCGGACGCAACAGCCAGAATGTTGTAGTCGTATTTCCTAAGGAAGATTATACAGTTGGAGAGTTCGTAAATGTAAAAATCACAGACTGTACTAGTGGTACTTTAATCGGAGAAGCAATTGAATACTCTGACAATAATTAGTTATCCGTTTTTGGTTGAAAGTTGCTTGTAATTATAGAACTAAAGAAAACTTACGACCTACACCCCTCAACACACAACTAAATAAAAATGGAATCGACACAAGCGATAAAACAACGTTTCGGGATTATTGGAAATGATTTAGGACTAAACCGCGCCATAGAGAAAGCGATCCAGGTCGCCCCTACGGATATTTCGGTATTAATCACCGGAGAGAGTGGGGTTGGAAAAGAAAATATGCCTAAAATTATACATGCTCTTTCGCACCGTAAACACGGAAAACTTATCGCCGTAAACTGTGGTGCAATACCCGAAGGAACTATTGATAGTGAACTTTTTGGCCACGAAAAGGGTGCTTTTACTGGGGCAACACAAACCCGTCTCGGATATTTTGAGGAATCTGATGGAGGAACTATTTTTTTAGATGAAGTTGGAGAATTACCACTTACCACCCAGGTTCGTTTACTTCGTGTATTAGAAAATAAAGAATTTATTAAAGTCGGTTCGTCGAAAGTTCAGAAAACGAATGTCCGCATCGTAGCTGCTACAAATGTGAATATGTTTGAAGCAATTAAGAAAAATAAATTTCGTGAAGACCTCTATTATCGTCTAAGCACTGTTGAAATTCAACTACCACCGTTACGTAACCGTAAAGGCGATATCCATTTATTATTTAGAAAATTTGCTGCAGACTTTGCTACAAAATACAATATGCCAACCATTCGTCTAAAAGAAGAAGCGGTTGGCATACTCGAAAAATATCACTGGAATGGAAATATTCGTCAGCTTAGAAATATCGCTGAACAAATTTCTGTTTTAGAACAAGAACGCAGTATCTCTAGTCGTACTTTACAATCTTACTTACCTGATTGGGGGGGGAACTTACCTTCTGTGATCGAAAAACCCTCTTCGAGTTCTGATTTTAATAGTGAACGTGAAATTCTATACAAAGTACTTTTCGATATGAAGAGTGACTTAAGCGACCTGAAAAAATTAACCTTAGAGTTAATGAAAAACGGAAGTACTAACGTTCAGAAAGATCAGGAGCAGTTGATTAACAAAATCTACGGTAATGAAGGAAACACAACAATTGTAGACAACGATCCGTACACTGAACCTACATACCCTGTAGAACATCAGCCCGAATATTTACAATTAGCTCCTTCTTCTGGAAGTCAAAGTCCCACTGATGTAGAGGACAAATATCATTTTGCAGAAGAAATTGAAGAAGAAGAAACGTTATCTCTGCACGATAAAGAATTAGAGTTAATTAAAAAATCTTTAGAGCGCCATAACGGAAAACGTAAATTAGCTGCCGAAGAACTAGGAATCAGTGAACGTACCTTGTATCGAAAAATAAAACAATACGATTTATAATGCGCATTATAAAATTTATTCTATTCCCATTAGCCCTTTGCTTGTCTTTGGCTGGTTGTGGTATATATTCTTTTAGTGGAATCTCGATTTCTCCGGAAGTGAAGACTTTCGAGGTACGTCAGTTTACCAACGAAGCTATTAATGTAGTTCCGGGATTAGATCGTGAATTCACGATTCAATTACAAGATTTTATATTAAATCAAACGAATTTAGGCTTAGTTACGAAGAACGGAGATATTATTTACGAAGGAGAGATTATCAATTATTTCGAAGCTCCTAATACGTCTGTTGCGGGTAACCAAACAGCACAAAACCGTTTGACTATTGGTATTCGATTACGTTACTACGACACTAAAGAAGAAAAAAATGATTTAGAACAAACTTTTTCTTTTTTCTTTGATTCTGAAGCTAATCAGATTTTAAGTGGCTCTTCTTTAGATGATGCACATAATGTAATTTTTGAACGTATTACACAAGACATGGTAAACGCCACGTTAGCAAAGTGGTAATAGCTTATGGATATCAAGGCAATACATACTTATTTAGAAAAACCTGAGTTATTGACAACTCAGCAATTACCACTATTAGAATATGTGATTAAGAAATATCCATTTTTTCAAGCTGCTAGATCGTTACGTTTAAAAATATTAAAAGATAACGGAAGTTATTTATACAACCAGAGTTTAAAAGAAACGGCTGCCCACACCACGGACAGAGAAGTTCTGTTCGACTTTATTACTTCGGACTTATTTAAAAAGACAATTGCTAGTCCTCGAGAAGTTAAAGAAGAAGCTGTTGTCGAACCCGACCCAACACCTCAATTCGAAAAAACAACAATTTCACCACTTACAGAGGCTGCAGAAACGATTACAGAAATTATCGAAACCTCATCTAACGAAGACGAGCTTCCGATTCTAGATTTAACTTCAGACGAAGCAACTCAAATTGTAGATCCAGATCTGTTTCAACCTATTGAAGAACAAGAAGTAGAAGCATTAAAAGAAGAACTCACTACAAAGCCTTTAGATTTCAATAAAAACGAAATCCATTCTTTTAATGAGTGGCTACAATTAAGCTCTTTAAAAATTGTACACCGTTCGACTAATAGCGAAGCCCCTATCACAAACACCAAACCAAAATTAACTATACAACCGAATCTAGATACAACAAAAGTATCCCCTCAGAAAAAGATTGTAAAAATCGAAAAGAAAGAGGTTTCTAATCATCTAATCGATAAATTTATTGAAACGAACCCTAAAATTTCTCCACTTAAAAAAGTAGAGAATCAGGTAAACTTAGCGAAATTGAATAACAAAGTCCCAACAGACTTAATGACAGAGACTTTAGCTAAGGTTTATCTAGCACAACACAACTACAAAAAGGCGATTCAGGCTTACAAAATTTTAAGTTTGAAAAATCCCGAAAAAAGTGGTTTCTTTGCTGACCAGATTCGAAAAATCGAAAAATTACAAGCTAATAAATAACACATAATCTTATGTTCTCTATATTTTTAGGATTAATCATCGTAGTAGCATTACTACTTGTTTTGGTAATTATGGTTCAAAACCCAAAAGGGGGAGGTTTATCTTCTTCATTCGGCGGTGGACAACAAATTGGTGGAGTGCAAAAAACTACTGACTTTTTAGATAAAAGTACTTGGTGGTTAGCTTCGTTACTTTTAATCTTGATTTTATTATCGAATGTATCTATCATGGATGGACGCGGAGTACAAGATTCTAAAGTTGGAGAAAATGAAAGTATAGAAAACCCAATCGAGAATCCAATTATCGAAGAAACACCTGCTGAATAATTTTAGCATGACTTTATATAAAATGCCGACTTGTTACTGACAAGTCGGCATTTTTAGTTTCAATTTGTCAGTACTTGCAGTATGGCATAATTTCTGAAAATTCGAAATCGTTATTACATTAATAATCTTTTAAAAATCTATAATACATGGGAGTTTCTATTCAACCCTTAGCAGACCGCGTACTAATCGAGCCGGTTGCGGCAGAAACGAAAACAGCATCGGGAATCTTTATCCCTGATACTGCGAAAGAAAAACCACAAAAAGGAAAAGTTGTAGCTGTTGGAAATGGTAAACAGGACCAAGAAATGACAGTAAAAGTTGGTGACACTGTACTTTATAGCAAATACGGTGGTACAGAGCTTAAGCATGATGGAGTAGATTACTTGATTATGCGTGAGGATGATATCTTAGCGATAGTATAATTAGGGTATCAGGTTTCAGCATTCAGGAATAGGAAAAAATTAAAGTTTCAAGAAATATTACTGATAGCCGAACCCCTTAAAATAACTAAAAAATTAACCTAAGCTGATAGCCCAAAGCTCATAGCTCGAAGCTGTCAAGCACAAGCTAACAAAAAATGGCAAAAGACATAAAATTTGATATCGAAGCTCGCGACGGAATTAAGCGCGGGGTAGATGCATTAGCAAATGCAGTAAAAGTAACTTTAGGTCCTAAAGGACGTAACGTAGTAATCAGTAAAGCTTTTGGAGCTCCAACGGTTACAAAAGATGGGGTTTCTGTTGCGAAAGAAATTGAATTAGAAGACGCTCTAGAGAACATGGGAGCGCAAATGGTAAAAGAAGTTGCTTCTAAAACTAACGATCTTGCGGGTGACGGTACTACAACTGCTACTGTTTTAGCACAGGCAATTGTAAAAGAAGGTTTAAAGAACGTTGCTGCTGGCGCTAACCCAATGGACTTAAAAAGAGGTATCGATAAAGCTGTTTTAGCTTTAACTGCTGATTTAGAAACTCAATCTAAAGAAGTAGGAAGTTCTTCTGAAAAAATCAAGCAAGTAGCTTCTATCTCTGCTAACAATGATAATGTAATCGGTGAGTTAATCGCTACTGCTTTCGAAAAAGTAGGAAAAGAAGGTGTAATCACTGTTGAAGAAGCTAAAGGAACTGACACTTACGTAGACGTTGTCGAAGGTATGCAATTTGATAGAGGATATCTTTCTCCATACTTCACCACGAACAGTGAAAAAATGGTGGCTGAATTAGAAAGCCCATATATCTTAATCTTCGATAAGAAGATCTCTGCTATGAAGGATTTATTACCAGTTCTTGAGCCAATAGCTCAGACAGGTAAACCTTTATTAATTATTGC
>CALFUO010000232.1 GCA_937929895.1 uncultured Aquimarina sp. | reverse complement strand
GGTTCTTGGTTTTAGAAAAAGTAAAGAATATTACCACGAAGATGGCAACTGTAACGGCTATAGCCTTCAGTTCGAACCAAGCCTGGAACGAATTTAAAAATATAGCAGTAAATCATATGTTAACTAGAACTTAGCCAAAATTATCAATACTTTATAAAATTAACAATCTCTAAACCATAGCCTTGCATACCAACTCTTTTGGTAAAAGCAGAATTAGAAATTAAACTCACTTTTTTTATTTTTAAATCATGTAGAATTTGTGCGCCAATTCCATAATCTTTTACATCCATGGGTAATTTAGGAACTTGTGTTACCCCTTCTTTAGACTGGCACTCTTTTAACTTCTTTAATCTACCCAATACATTTATGGCTTCTTGCTCTTGATTTATAAAAATCATGGCACCTTTTCCCTGAGCATTGATAACCTCGAACATTCTCTCTAGACGTTCGTCTACTTCTGCTGTCAGAGTACTCAAAATATCATTATTGAATAAGGTCGAGTTTATTCTTGTAGGAATTTCTTCTTCTTCAGACCAAGTCCCTTTGGTTAAAGCAATATGTACCTGACTATTCGTAGTTTGCTTGTATGCACGTAAACGAAATGTACCGAAACGAGTATTGATATTAAAATCTTCTTCTTTATCAATTAAAGAATCAAATTGCATTCTATAAGCAACTAGCGATTCTATAGAAACTAATTTTAAATCAAACTTCTGAGCTATTGCTATCAATTGAGGTAAACGAGCCATTGTCCCATCCTCGTTCATAATCTCAACAATTACTCCTGCTGGATCATAACCTGCTAATCGCGCAAAATCTATTGCTGCTTCGGTATGGCCTGTTCTTCTTAAAACACCACCTTCTTTAGCCCTTAAAGGAAAGATATGCCCTGGTCTCGAAAGCTCGTGTGGCTTTATATTATTGTCAACTAAAGCCTTAATCGTTTTAGCACGATCACTTGCCGAAATCCCTGTGGTCACCCCATATCCATGTAAATCTACAGAAACTGTAAATGCCGTCTTCATCGGATCTGTATTGGTGTTTACCATCATATCCAATTCTAACTCATCACAACGTTGTTCTGTTAATGGTGCACAAATTAACCCTCGACCATGAGTAGCCATAAAATTGATCATCTCTGGGGTAACGGTTTCCGCTGCCGCCAAAAAATCACCTTCATTTTCTCGGTTAGCATCATCTACCACGATAATAACTTTACCTTTTTTAATGTCTTCTATAGCAGATTCAATAGAATCTAAGGGATATAATTTAGGATCCAAATGAAATGATTTTTAATCAGAACTATTCACACAACACTAAGATCTAGTGCTCGAACATTGAGCGGAGTCGAAATATGATTCAAATTGCTTTAATTAACAGACTTCGACTTCGCTCAGCCTTCGATTTAGAAAGCCTTGAAATTTCAAGGTATAAAGATAAAGTTAAATGTGAAGCGCTCCTATTTTTACGAAACACTTTCCTTTGCTTTCTTTTTCCTAAAAATTTTAAAAATCCACACAAATAAAGGTTCTAAATCGATAAGTTTTTTATCTGTTGTAGCTTGGTAAGTAAATAAAACACCTAATGGAGTAAAGATTAAAGTAGATAACCAAGTTGCAAAAAATGGGCTAATACTCCCATCTTCTGCTGCATTTTTGGCAAAAATCCCTACAAAATAATACACCAAAAACAAACCTATTGCATACAGGAAAGGTAATCCAAGACCTCCTTTTCTAATAATTGCTCCGATTGGTGCACCAATAAAGAAAAGCACTATACAGCCAAATGCTAATGCAAACTTTTCATGCAATGCAATTTCGAATTTATTTATAGTAGATATTCGGTGATTAAAGCTTTTTACTTGAGTATCAATACGAGTAATAGTGCTTTTTATATCTCTTTTAGCTTCATTTAAAATCGCAACTCTTTGCCCCATATCTACTATATCTAAAATATGTTCTGGGTAATCTTTTGTGACACAAACCTCTCCTTTATCCGTTATTGTTTTGTTCTTTGTTGTAGTTTTTAAAATTACCCCAGAAGCACGAGAAAACATTCTGTTTTTAAAAAAGTTACGCTCTTTATTTATTTCTTGTGAAAAAGTATCGATATCTTTTTGTAAAGTTTCTATCCCAAACATTTTTCTGTTTTTGGCATAGTCGTTTTCATTTACCTCTGTATCATCGAAAGTTGTAAAGTCTCTGTTGATCTCGTATTCTTTAAAATCACTTTTAACAAAAGGTAATTTCTTTTTAGCTTTACGCTTTTTCGGATTGACATCATTATAATAATGACCATTATAAAGCGCTATAGTTAAAATATTACTATTTATAGTACTTTTTAGCTCCCCAGATTCTGCTTTAATAACAGTAAAGTTTCCTTTCTTCTTAGGATTTTCTTTGTGAATAATAACGTTTTCTAACAACTCATCATTATCACCATATTTTCGAGCTACTTTAATACTAATGTCACCTAATTGATTGAACTGATTTTCTACAATAGCACGTGCTGGCTTTTGCTTTACAACCGATCTTCTAAGATTAATAAACTGGCGATAAGAATAGGGTATTACGGTATCTGCAAAAAAGAAAGTTGCAATACCTAAAGTTACAATAAAGACACTTAATGTTCTCATTGCTCGGCTTAATGAAATACCCGTAGATTTCATTGCTGCAAACTCGTAGTGTGCCGAAAAATCCCCGAAAACCATTATAGAAGCTAATAATATAGACAACGGAAATGTAAGAGGGACTGTAATTGGGATACTATAAATAATGAATTTAATAAATACAGCAAGCTCTAGATCTTTACCTGCAAATTCGGCTATATACAACCAAACTGTTTGTAAAACCATTAAAAATGTCCAGATTACTAGCAGTACTAAAAATCGCTGTAAAAAGGTAGTAAATATGTAACGATCAATTATTTTCAACCTATTCTTACTTATATAGAATTAAAAAAACAACGCCTATTCATATAGAACGGCGTTTATTTGTCAAATGTAGCACTTATCGTACAATTATTTTCTTAATCTAAATCATTTATGTAGTATCCATCATACTTTGACTTATCAAACTGAAATAACGTAGATGATAATGGTAAATTCGTTTTAAAACTGGTAACAGTAATACGAATCTCAGACCCATTAGATTGTGAAATAATTTGATTATAAATATGTTTTGTTTGCTTATCTATTCCTAGTAGAATAAATTTAAAATCTTTGCCTCCACTTGTTGGTATTAACTTTACGTACTGTATTTTTCTACCTTGTACACTTTGTTCTATATCCATCGAGGCATTATAGCCTTTTTCGAAGAACGTTAACATATTCGAAGGAGTCAACGTATCTTCTGCCGAAGGCGAAGAAATATTGATCTCTTCATCTTCTGCGCTAATTTGATAAATTTTACTACCATCGAATAGTACTTTTGTCCCAAATAAATTTAGAACATATTTATCTCCTTGAAGCTTTACACTACCTCTTGTTTCCTCTTTAGATTTTGTTGCACTATTATTTAGTTCGTACTTAAAATCGATACTGATATTATTATACGATTTTACTTTCTGTGCTACCTGAGATAACAAATCCTTTGCCGATTGTGCATTTGCTGTGCTAATCGATATAAAGACAAAAATAAAACTACTTAATAACGTTTTCAATATTCTCATATTTCTATTATTCATTTTCTAAAAATCGTTCTAATTCGACTAAATCAGGTATCAATACCTGTCTAGCCTTACTTCCTTCGAAAGGACCTACAATACCTGCTGCCTCTAATTGATCTATTATTCGACCTGCTCTATTGTAACCCAGTTTTAATTTTCTTTGGATTAGTGATGCAGAACCTTGTTGTGCCGTAACAATAACTTCTGCCGCATCTTTGAAGAGTTTATCTCTATCTGCTTTATCTATATCAAGATTTGTGCCACCACCATCTTCACCTACATATTCTGGTAATAAATGTGCATTCGGGTAAGCTTTTTGTGCTCCGATATAATTTGTAATCTTTTCTACTTCTGGAGTATCTACAAAAGCACATTGTATACGCACTAAATTATTACCATTGGTATACAACATATCTCCTCGACCGATGAGCTGATCTGCTCCTCCTGCGTCTAAAATGGTACGAGAATCTATTTTAGACATTACTCTAAAAGCAACCCTTGCTGGAAAGTTTGCTTTAATCATACCTGTAATAACGTTTACGGATGGCCTTTGTGTTGCTATAATTAAATGAATACCAATTGCACGAGCTAATTGTGCTAAACGGGCTATCGGTATTTCTACTTCTTTACCTGCAGTCATAATTAAATCGGCAAACTCATCGACCACTAACACAATATATGGTAAGAAACGATGACCGTTTTCTGGATTTAACTGTCTTCGTTTGAATTTAGCATTATACTCTTTTATGTTTCTTACATATGCATTTTTTAACAACTCGTATCGAGCGTCCATTTCGATACACAGTGAATTCAATGTGTTAATTACTTTACTATTATCCGTAATAATTGCTTCTTCCGAATCTGGAAGTTTTGCTAAAAAGTGACGTTCTATTTTATTATACAGTGTAAGTTCTACTTTTTTCGGATCTACTAAAACAAATTTTACTTCTGCGGGGTGTTTTTTATATAAGATAGATGTCAAAATAGCATTTAACCCAACAGATTTACCTTGTCCTGTAGCACCTGCCATTAGTAGGTGAGGCATTTTTGCTAAGTCAACTACAAATGTTTCATTAGAAATTGTTTTTCCAAATGAAATTGGTAATTCCATTTCTGCATTCTGAAATTTTGCTGATTTTATAGCTGAATGCATACTAACAATCGTGGATTTTTTATTTGGCACTTCGATACCAATAGTACCTTTACCTGGCATCGGAGCAATTATACGTATTCCTAAGGCTGCAAGAGATAGAGCAATATCATCTTCTAGGTTCTTAATTTTAGAAATTCGAATCCCAGCTTCTGGTACAATTTCATATAAAGTTACTGTAGGACCAATTGCAGCTTTTATATGAGCTATTTCTATTTTATAATTTTTTAGCGTTTCTACAATACGATTCTTATTACCTTCTAGCTCTTCCTGATCGATAGTAATGTTGTTTTGCCCGTCTGTATAGTCTTTTAGTAAATCGACCGTAGGAAACTGGTATTGCCCTAATTCTAAAGTAGGATCGAATTCTCCAAAATCCTCTACTAACTGCTGTCCCAATTTTTTTACCTCGTCATCTGTTGCTAGAGCAGCAACTTCCATCTCTAATTCAGGCTCTTCTTCTTGTGCTACAGAAATCTCTAGACCACTATCTAATTTAGTAATGTTTTCTAAAGAACTAAGAGGTTCTTCTTTTTCTATTTCTACAAGAGTCTTTTCTGGTATTTCTTCTTTTGCTTCTCGAATGCTGGCAGAGTCTTTTTCTTCAAACAACGGCTTCTTTACTGGTACAAAATCATTTATTCCTACAGGATGCTCTTTAGATTCTTCTTTATCCGAACTAACAGGTGGTTCGTGTTCTATTGTCGCATTTGCTTTTAAATCTGTTTTAGTCGTATCTCGAAGAGATTTAAAATATTTAGCAACTCCTTCTGGTGTAAAATCTAATCTTAGTACTAAATATAAGATTCCAAAGAAAACAATTATCAAAAGTGTTCCTAATTTACCTAAATAACTTTGCAAAAAGTCATTTATCTCAAAACCAATAGTACCCGAAAGTAATCCATAAAAGTGAGAAAAATACCCCATTACTATAGAACCTAATACCATAAGATATATACCCCAAAACCATCTCGGTTTTAATGATTTTCTACCAATTCCGAAAAAATAGCTTACACCAGTTAATAATAACAATATTGGGAAACTAAAAGCCATTATTCCCACTCCTTTAAAAACTAGGATATCTCCAATATTTGCCCCTACAACATTAATTAAATTATCTGTATTGTTTTCTCTAGAGAAATCCCCTAACTCACTTTGATCTAATTTCCAAGTAAAGAAATAAGATATGATAGAAAATAGTACTAAAAAACCAAACGTAAGAAAACCTCCCCCAACTATTAAACGTTGTTTAGGGGACAGTTTGTAAGACTTTTTTGCTACAGGCTTCTTTTCTAATTTCGGAGGTATTCCTGGTTTTTGGGTCGTTTTTTTTCGAGGCATTTATAAAGCTTTCGCTTTCAGCTATAGGCTATCAGCAATTAACTAAATTCAAATATAAAGTAATTAGAGAAAGCTTGGTAATTGAATTTTTAATAAAAAATCACTACTACCCAATAAAGATTAAATTCGAGCTTATTTTACACAAGGCTTTTCATTTTAAAAGCAGGTATCCTTAATCATATGCATAAAAAAAGCACCATGTTACCATGGTGCTTTGGTTACTTTTTTAATGCTATAAACTAGAATGACTTTAGCCAAATCGAGCAATATGCTTTAAAAATACGCTACTAGTACTCGAATTATATAACTTTAACGCTAACGGCATTCATCCCTTTGCGTCCTTCTTTTAATTCAAATTCTACTGAATCTCCTTTAGTTACCTCATCGATTAACCCAGAGATGTGTACAAAATACTCTTCGTTCGAACCATCTTCAGTGATGAAGCCGAATCCTTTTTCATCATTGAAAAACTTTACTGTTCCTTTCATTTTTTTAATTATAATTAATACTTGCAGCAATTTAGTTTAATTCCACGACCTAAAAACATTTTTCTGCATTTATTTATGATTTCTTAATATTTTCTATACTTTTTGCTCTGTTCGAAAACGTTATTTAGAATTGATTCGTCTTCTTTTGAAAATTCAATTTTACGCCTCGCCATTACTTTTTCAGCTACTTCATAGGCTTTATTTGTTTTGTATTCTGTAAATCCCGAAGCTCCCCCCCAACTAAAACTAGGTATAAAGTTACGAGGAAAACCTCCTCCAAAAATATTAGCACTTACTCCGACTACTGTACCTGTATTAAACATCGTATTGATACCGCTCTTTGAATGATCTCCCATCATAAGCCCACAAAACTGTTCTCCTGTTCGTGCAAAACCTTCTGTTTCGTAATCCCACAATCGTACTTGTGCATAATTATTTTTTAAATTCGAAGTATTTGTATCAGCCCCTAGGTTACACCACTCTCCTAAAACAGAATTCCCTAAATAACCGTCGTGACCTTTATTTGTATATCCAAAAATCACTGAATTACCGACTTCTCCCCC
>CALFUO010000231.1 GCA_937929895.1 uncultured Aquimarina sp. | reverse complement strand
CGTCATGAACCATAATATTTTCTGCCGTTAGAGAAAGGTCTTTTCTATCGAACTCTAAAGTTCCCATAACCATTAATTTTCCTAGGTTAGGTGGTGTTTCATCTAAAAGAATATGTTTTCCCATGGGGATAGAAATATGATCCCCCTCTTTAGGTTTCCCATCCGTACCCCAAGTTGTAGGATCTGACCAAAGTAAAACCGTTTCAGGTTGTTGTTCGAACACAGAGATTACTTCAGAAAAGAAAGGAGATGCACATTCTGTTGAAGTAAGTTTAGCACGATAATATTTCGGTAAGTTGATCAGTGTTATAATTGGATTTTGAATAGTTATTCCATCAAGGTCATTCCAATCCTTATTGTTTGTAGATTCTTGCCATTGTAGGGTCTGCCCGTCTAATAATTGATTCGCGTTTAGCTGAAGCGTCTTGTTTTCTTCAGCAATGATTTCTTGATTTTGACTGATGATCAATGTATGGTTCCAAATAATTAAGAACAATACAGATAATGTTTTTAGAAACTTCATAACCTTATTATTCTTTAATTACTTTCAAAATAGTTCTATCCTTATCAGCAGTTATTACGGCAATGTAAATTCCATTAGGGATATTATTGATATCAATTTGTGGGTTAGTAAGAAGTACTTTTTTTTGAAATAATCTTTTTCCTGATAGGTCAACAAAAGCAATAGAAATATTAGTGTAATCTTTAGAAGGGTATTGTAGATTACAAATCCCTTCTTTAATTGGATTAGGAGAGATTTGAAAACCTTGATTCTCTAATGTATCTGTATCAAAATCTGAACTCAAATCTTTTGGACAGTTAAGTCTGGTATTAACAGTAACACTGTAATCCGGTTCGGGAGTAGTTGTTGTTTTTGCTTGCACTACAATAGAAAAGAGCAAGCCTAAGGCTAGTGGTAATTGGGGTAGGTTCATATTATTAATAGATTCAATTAGGTAGAATATTTGTATGATATTCTTATAGTAAAACTATACATATGACCGTTCTTAAATATCCCTGAATTCAGTGATATTAATTGCCGTAACAATTATTTAATACTATCTGGCGAAAACAAGAAATTGGATAGATATGTAATTTAGGTAGCATCTAAGTTTGTGTGATAGTTGCTTGAAAAAAGGAGTAAGATTGACATTATATTAGAGATAGGTAAATATTGTTTCATTTATCTAAATTTAAATGGATGATTTTTAATGTTTTGGTTTTGTATTCTTAGAGAAATGAAGTTTTTGTTTAAATTATTTCAAAACTTTATCGAATTCGTTGTCATTTTAAAGATATAGCTATCTTTGTGCCCTTATTGAAAAGTAGGGTTTATTATTAAAAAAACATGTTGAACATTGTAACCAATTTCAGCTTTAAGTTTTGTTTTGAAGAGTTGTCCCTACATTTATATTGAATTAGAACACTTTAGTAGTAATACAAATGGAAATTAACAAGTTTAGTAAACGAGTAACGCAAGATGATACGCAACCTGCAGCACAAGCGATGCTATACGCAGTTGGGTTAAAAGATGAAGACTTTAATAAGCCTTTAGTTGGTATTGCAAGTACAGGTTACGAAGGAAACCCTTGTAATATGCACTTGAATGGTTTAGCGCAAAAAGTCAAAGAAGGGGTCAATACTCAAGAAACATTTGGTTTAGTTTTCAATACTATTGGTGTTAGTGATGGTATCGCAATGGGAACTCCAGGAATGCGTTATTCATTACCATCTCGTGATGTTATTGCAGATTCTATGGAAACTGTAGTTCAGGGATTGTCTTACGATGGTTTAGTAACTGTAGTAGGGTGTGATAAAAATATGCCAGGAGCATTAATGGCAATGATTCGCTTAAACCGTCCATCTATCTTAGTTTATGGAGGTACTATCGCAACAGGGTGTCATAACGATAAGCCATTGGATATTGTATCAGCTTTCGAAGCCTGGGGAGAAAAAGTAGCAGGAACAATGCAAGAAGGAGAGTACCGCGAAGTAATCAAGAAATCGATTCCTGGTGCGGGTGCTTGTGGCGGTATGTATACAGCTAATACTATGGCTTCTGCTATTGAGGTTTTAGGTATGGCTTTGCCTTATAACTCTTCTAATCCAGCGATTAGTAAAGAGAAGGTAGCAGAGTGTGTAAACGCAGGATCGAAGATGCGTTATTTGTTAGAAAACGATATTAAACCATCGGATATTGTAACAAGAAAGTCTATTGAGAATGCTGTGCGTTTGATTACGATTTTAGGAGGCTCTACAAATGCAGTGTTACACTTTTTAGCGATTGCTAGGGCTGCAGATGTAGATTTTACGTTAGAAGATTTTCAAAAAATTAGTGATACAACACCGTTTATTGCAGATTTGAAACCTTCAGGTAAATACCATATGGAAAACTTACACGAAGTAGGTGGTGTTCCAGCAGTATGCAAATACTTACTAAAAGAAGGATTGTTACACGGTGATTGTTTAACTGTTACAGGTAAAACATTAGCAGAAAACTTAGCCGAAGTACCAGATCTAAAAGAAGGTCAAGAGGTTATAAAGCCTTTAAGTGAGCCAATTAAGGAAACAGGTCACTTACGTATGTTATATGGGAATATAGCAAAAGAAGGTTCTGTTGCTAAGATTACAGGTAAAGAAGGCTTACGTTTTTCTGGTACAGCAAAAGTATTCGATAGCGAGTATGATGCTAATGATGGGATTCGAGATGGTTTAGTAAAAAAAGGAGATGTAGTAGTTATTCGTTACGAAGGGCCTAAAGGGGGACCAGGGATGCCAGAAATGTTAAAGCCAACAGCTGCTATCATGGGAGCTGGTTTAGGTAAAGAAGTGGCATTGATTACTGATGGTCGTTTTTCTGGAGGTACACATGGTTTTGTAGTAGGTCATATTACACCAGAAGCTCAAGTAGGAGGAAACATCGGTTTAATCGAAAACGGAGATACAATTACTATTGATGCAGAAACAAATACGATTAATGTAGAAGTTTCTGATGAAGTATTAGCTGAAAGAAGAAAGTCTTGGGTAGCACCAGATCTTAAAGTAAAGAAAGGAGTATTATATAAATATGCCCGTTCAGTTTCTTCTGCTTCTAAAGGTTGTGTTACTGACGAATTTTAGTATTAGTAGTAAAGAGTATTTAGTACAAAGATTTGTTTAAGAAATTATTGAGGTTTTTAAAATTTCAGTGATTTTTTAAGTTATAAAATTTATGAGTAGACTGAGCGTAGTCAAAGTCTAGTATAATTGCTTAAAGCTTATAGCTTATAGCCTAAAGCTCAAAAAAATGAGTAATAAAACAGTACGTATTACAGGAGCAGAAGCGGTGATTCGTTGTCTGCTAGCAGAAGGGGTAGACCTTTTGTACGGTTACCCAGGTGGTGCAATTATGCCTGTATATGATGAATTATACAAATACCAAGATAAGTTAACACATATCTTGGCACGTCACGAACAAGGAGCGATTCATGCAGCGCAAGGATATGCTCGTACAAGTGGTAAAGTAGGGGTAGCGATGGCTACTTCTGGACCAGGAGCAACAAACTTGGTAACAGGTATTGCAGATGCCCAAATTGACTCTACACCTTTGGTATGTATTACGGGGCAAGTAGCGTCACATTTATTAGGGTCAGATGCTTTTCAGGAAACAGATATCGTAGGTATTTCAACGCCTGTAACAAAGTGGAATATTCAGATTTCCAAAGCGGAAGATATTCCAACCATGATTGCCAAGGCATTTTATATAGCACGCTCTGGGCGTCCAGGACCCGTGTTAGTAGATATTACGAAAGATGCACAGTTTGCTGAATTTGATTTTAGTTACGAGCCTTGTAAAGGAGTACGTAGTTATAAAGCAATTCCAGCTACAGATCCTCAGTCATTAAAAGATGCAGCTGCTTTGATTAACGAAGCAGAAAAACCAATGATTGTTTGGGGACAAGGTGTAATTTTAGGGGAAGCAGAAGCAGAATTTAAAGCCTTTGTCGAAAAAACAGGTATTCCTGCAGCTTGGACTATTCTTGGAGTTTCAGCCTTAGAAACTGCTCACGAATTAAACGTGGGGATGGTAGGAATGCACGGTAATTATGGCCCTAACAAATTGACAAACGAATGTGATTTGTTAATTGCGATTGGTATGCGTTTCGATGATCGTGTAACAGGGAATTTAGCAACCTATGCCAAACAAGCTAAAGTAATTCACTTTGAAATTGATCCTGCAGAGGTAAACAAAAATGTAATGAGTGACGTTGCTGTAATGGGTAGCGTAAAAACTACTCTTGCAGACATTTTACCATTAGTAGAAGAAACAACTTATCCTGCTTGGGTAGCAGAATTCAAAGCTTATGATAAAATTGAGCAAGAAAAAGTAATCCAAGAAGAATTATATCCGACGAAAGAGGGGGTAAGCATGGGAGAAGTAATTCGTCATGTAAACGAAGTAACTGAAGGTGATGCGGTAATAGTAACTGATGTAGGTCAGCACCAGATGATGGCGATTCGTTATGCTGAGTTCGTAAAATCTAAGAGTAATGTAACTTCGGGAGGTTTAGGAACTATGGGATTTGCTTTGCCAGCAGCAATGGGAGCTAAGCAAGGAGCGCCAGATAGACAAGTGATTTCTGTTAGTGGTGATGGTGGTTACCAAATGACGATTCAAGAGCTAGGTACTATTTTTCAGTACAATATTGGAGTTAAAGTATTAGTGTTAAATAACGAATTCTTAGGAATGGTACGCCAATGGCAAGAGCTATTCTTCGATAACCGCTATGCTTCTACAGAAATGGTGAACCCAGACTTCGTTAAGATTGCAGAAGGATATAATATTCCTGCTGCTCGAGTAGAGAAGAGAGAGGATTTACCAGGGGCTATTAAGACCATGTTAGAAACTCCTGGGCCGTATTTCTTAGAAGTTCGTGTAGAGAAAGAAAATAACGTATTCCCAATGATACCAACAGGAGCTTCGGTTTCTGATATCAGATTAAGTTAGGTAAGCTATGGAAGAAAAAAAGTATTATACCATATCTGTTTACACCGAAAATAACGTTGGGTTAGTAAACCGTATTTCTACAATTTTCTTGAAGCGTCATGTAAACTTATTAAGTATGACAGCTTCTGAGTCAGAAATAGAGGATGTATATCGTTTCACTATTTTAGTGAAAATGACGGAAGAGAAAGTAAAGAAGATTGTTGGTCAAATCGAAAAACAAATAGAGGTAATTAAAGCTTATTATCATACCGATAATGAGACTATTTCTCAGGAAACAGCTTTGTACAAAGTAGCTTCTAATTTATTATTCGACGAGCCACAGATTCAAAATATTATTAAGAAAAGTGGTGCTTCGATTGTTACCGTAAACAGAAATTTCTTTGTAATCAGTAAAACAGGTCGCCGTATCGAAACAGAAGCATTACACTCTGCATTAAAACCTTATGGTTTATTACAGTTCACGCGTTCAGGACGCATTGCTGTTACAAAAGAGGCTATGATGATTTCTGATGTTTTAAAAGATTTTGATGAAGAATAGATAGTTTTTTCTATATAGATTTTTACAAAAGGTAGCATTTATGCTACCTTTTTTTATAAGGCAAACACATTTTAAACCCTATAATTTTATTAATAAGAATTTGCCGTTTATTAAAGGGATAATGGTTTTTTCATTTAATCTCAGAGAATCTAATTCCTTGATGCTAAACTAATACCATTTCCTAATTGAATTTACCGAATTAAAAAGCGCCTTTTAAAATTCCGAAATTATCTTTTTCTTTTAGTTGATGCTCCCTTGTTTTTTATTAAATCTACTATTCTCCCAATTAAGCTACCAGCTGCAACACTCACTAAACTCTTCTCATTTTTCTCTTTTGATATCTTTAGGGGCATAACTAAAATAACACCTTAAAAACACCATAAACATTATATTTTGGTCGATTTAAAAGTGAATCTAGTTTAATTTTGGTTCAATTAATTTTTAATTATTGGAAGTAAAGATAACAGAAGCTTTAATTTTTGGTCGAAAAGCAATTGTTTTATTTGCCTTCTAGACGTTTTATGGCCTGTTTTAAGTCTTTGATGTCATTACGAACATCAGAGTTCCAGTTGTGTGTATTCTCAGATAGTATGACCTCTATTTTTAATATTTGAGGTTGTACATTTTTGATATGTGTTATGAAATCTTCTAAATATTCATTATCCGATTTTAGGCATAACTCCCCAGTTTCCTTATTGTGCCAACGTAGTCGTTTACAGAGAAGCCCTTCGTCTTTATGAAAGATTACGTAAGGTAAGCCTCCAATAAAGTCCTGTAAAGGCTTTAAAGAACCAACAACAATATCCTTATGTTTTATAGTAGGGTGCATACTGTCTCCAGTAATTGACACTCCATAGAATTCCCCGTTTCTATTAGAAAACATGGGCAAATACATTCTTTTACTATTCTTTAGTGTAGTTGCCTCTTTAACAGAGCTTAAAAAATCAGAAGCTGCTGCTACAGCGTCTAATACGGTTACATTTTGATTGATTATTGGAAGGTAAGTTGTGGGATCTTCTTCAATTTTTGTTACCTCTTTTTGTTGATTTGGTTTTCCATATTTTAGGGTAACATTTTTGGTAACATTTATTTTGTTACCCTCTTTTTGTTTTTTTGGTTTTCCGAAAACTATTTCATCGATGCTTAGACTAAATACAGTACAGAATTTCTGTAAAAAATCTAGATTCAATTTTGTTCTCCCTTTTAAAACTTCATTTAATTTTTGAGGTTTGTAGTCAAGTTTATCTGCTAGAGCCTTATAAGTACTAAAAGCACCATCCTTCTCTAGTTTTTGAAGAAGTACATCAAACCTTTCTTTAATTATTTCTTGACCATCTATCATTTATACATAAAATCTGTATCAAAAGATTGTTTTTGTACAGAATTTCTTTATATTTGTTATCGTAATACAGAACAAATGTATAACAAAAAATATTAAAAATGGATAAGTCAAAAGAAACTAGTGTACTGAAAACAAAATATTTCTGGGGTATCGGAAGTCTTGTTGCAAGAGAAACTGGATTCAGTAAAAAATATTGCCAAGACGTGCTTAAAGGTTTACATGACGAAAGAAACACCCCTGCAGTAAAACAGATTAAAAAAGTTGCAGAACAATATAAAGTTGCATAATAGAAGTGAATTTTAGCCAAGGTGACATATTGATAAGAAAAAATAACCAATCTGATACTGTTTGGGTTAGACAGCGTTTAGTAACACAAGTTACTGAGGTATCTAACGATACACTGAAGTCTCCTTTACGAGTTCGGTACAAAAAAACGGTACAACCTTGCCATCGCCATCATAGTATTTTACCTGATACTGGTAAAGGGTGGAGATGGGCTAAAATTAATGGTGATTTTTATTATGACTTGGCTCGTATTCCTGATAGAAAGCCGACGTATTATCGTTCACAGTTTGGTGATGCAGAAGAATTAGTACGTCAATACAACGAAGCTGTTCAAAATAAATCTAAAGGCTTATTTGAAAGTCAGTTCAAAACCTATGT
>CALFUO010000230.1 GCA_937929895.1 uncultured Aquimarina sp. | reverse complement strand
GGTAGCAGTTGATGTTATTGGTGGAGGAGATGGAAATTTTGGGACTAATGATAAAGTATATTTTTATGGAGTGAGCACTAAAGGCTGGAATGAAGATAATAAAAGTTATATAAACCCCTATACAGATGTAGCTTATTATTACATCAATGTTTCTAATGGAGTGCAAAGTAAGCGTGTTTCGAATTTGGTAGAACCAATTCAAGATGGAATAACCATTTTTAACACTTTTGATTATGAGACATTTTATGAAAAAGATGTTAGAAACTTAGGGATACAGGGAAGGGAGTGGTTCGATGAAAATATAGATATCCAGTTGAACAGGGTCTTTAACTTTTTTGTTCCCGAACGTTCAGCGGGCGAAGCAATAGACTATCGAATAAGATTGGCAGGAGAGTTTAATACAGATCCTACAGTTCAGATAAGTATTGCACCTAATGATATAAAAAGTATTACAGTAAATACAGGGAATCCTTACGGTGTAAATGATATTAGTACTGGGGTAGGAAAAGGTGTTTCAGGAACTTTTGAAGTATTAGCAAATCAAACACAAGAAAATATTCAATTCTCTCTTGATATTGATAATAATGGAGATCCATCAATGGTTCTTAACGTAGATCACATTAGTTTACATACGAAATGTAAACTTCGAGGATTTGGTAGACAGTTTATTTTCAATAATAACAATCAAGCACTATTTTCAGGAATTGGTAGGTATTCTATTGAAAATGCTCAAAATATTAGTTCGGTTTGGGATATTACAGATCCATATAATGCAACTAAGAAAAATAATAATGGAGCTCCTAATTTTTCGTTTAAAATACAGATGGGAGAGGCTAGGAGATATTTAGCTTTAGATCCTTCTAATGTGTATTTGCCAAGTATTCCAGCCGATGTTAATGTGGTAAATCAGGATATCAAAGGGAGTGTTTTTAAAAATTCTCAAGGAAAGGAAGAAAAGATTGATTATCTGCTGATAACTGATGCTAGTATGCTGTCAGCAGCGCAAAGACTAGCAGATTATAGACAGGATAGGGGGCTTAATGTAAGAATTCTAACAACTCAATCAATTTATAATGAATTTAGTTGTGGGCAGCAAGATATTACAGCCATTCGAAATGCTATTAGATATGTATATCAGAATGCAAATTCGGATTCAGAAAGATTAAAGTACGTTTGTTTTTTAGGTAGCCCTAGTTATGATTATAAAGATAGGGTTTCTAACAATACGAATATTGTGCCTACGTTTCATGCACGTAGAGGAGATAGTAGTACATGTAGTTTTCCTTCAGACGATTATTACACTTTTATGGATTTAGGAGAAGGTAATAATATAGAATTAAATGGTTTCAACGATGCTATGGATATTGCGATTGGTAGGATACTCGCTAGAAATGTTAGTGAGGCGAACCAGATGATAGATAAAATAGTTAATTACACATCCCAAAATGCAAGAGGGGCATGGAAACGTAATATAACTTTTGTTGCAGATGATCCTGATGATAGAGCAGACAAAACTTTAGATGCACAATTACAGGTAATGTTAGATTTTGTAGCAGATCGTCTTTCTGATAATATTGAAAGGGCACGAGTAAATAAATTATTAGCTGATGCTTTTAAGCAAGTAGTAACTTCTGGAGGTGCGAGATATCCAGAATTAGAGAAGTCAATAGTTAATTCGTTTTCGACAGGAAGTTTGATTACTTTTTATCTTGGGCATGGTGGGACAAGTCTTTTAGCAGACGAACAGATTTTTACTTCTAGAAAGGCCGCAGAATTAACAAATGCTGATAGGCCTAATATTTTTGTTACTGTTACCTGCGAGTTAACAAGGTTAGATAATCCGGCAGAACTATCAGCAGGAGAGTTACTTTTTTTAAATTCTAGAGGTGGGTCTTTGGCCTTAATAACTACAGTTAGGGATATTACTTTTAATGTAGCCTTAGCATTTTATCCGGTGTTTGAGGATAATTTATTTGACGAACAAGGTAGAGCCGTTGCAATAGGAGAGGTTTTAAGATTGTCTAAATTAAAAGTGTCTAGAAAAAATAAGCGCACTATTTTTTGTGTGGGAGATCCAGCCTTAGTTCCGAGTTTGCCAATAGATGGCTTAGGGGTTACGGGTATTAATGGAGAATCAGAATATTTTGACGTCCAAATAGATGAAAACGATAATCTTTTTAGAACACTAGCAAATAAAGGAACCATTACAATCGACAGGGAAGGTAATATAACGACAAGAGATGAGGGGGGTAACATTTTAAATGTGGAGAATACTAAGGATGGAGTTAATTTTGACTACGGTAACAGTCAAATCTTAAAAGGTTTAGGGAGAACAGTTTTCGATGGTAATATTATTAATGATCGAAATGAGGTAGATGAAAGCTTTAATGGTGTTGCAACAGTAAATGTTTTCGGTATTGAACGTTTTCAGCAAACTTTAGCAAATGATAATCATACAACGGAATGGAGCATAAATCCAGAAACGAGTACCTTTAATAGGAAAAATGATACAGGTATACCTCATAAAATAACATTTAAGACGCCAGGGAAACTTTTGTTTAGTGGTAAGTCTTCTGTGAAAAACGGAAAATTTCAATCCACATTTATAATGCCTAAGAATGTGGACGAAAATGTTTGGAAAGGTGTGGTTAGTGTTTATGCAGAGAATTTAAGTACTAATGAAGAGCGTTTAGATGTCGATAATGTATTGGTAGGAGGTTTAGATGAGACTGCTCCAGAAGATGTAACTCCTCCGCAAATCGAAATCCTTTTTAATGATGAATTTTTTAAGGAAGGTCAACTAGTCGGAGCTGATCCTTTGTTGATTGTTAAATTATCTGATGATAGTGGTATTAATACAGCAGGAGGGATTGGTCACGATTTAATAGCAATAATCGATGGGGATGAAGCTAACCCTGTAGTTTTAAATGAATTTTATAGTTCAGCCTTAGATGATTTTACTCAAGGTGCAATAGAGTATAGGTTATTAGGTTTAGAAGACGGAGAACACACTATCGAAGTAAGGGTTTCAGATGTGTATAATAATGCAGCTTCTAAAACGATAACATTCAACTCTGCCAGTTCTACTGATTTTGATATAAAAAATGTACTAAATTACCCGAACCCATTTACATCTAAAACGGGTTTTTGGTTTGGGCATACGGGGGTATCAAGTCTCGAATTAGATGTTTTTATTCAGGTTTTTACTGTGACAGGTAAAATTGTTAAGACTTTAAGGACAGTAGCGCCAGTTAGTGGGAAAACCTTGTATGAAAATGTTTTGATGTGGGATGGGAGAGATGATTTTGGAAAAAAAATAGGAAAAGGAACCTACCTATATAAGATATCTGTAAAATCACCGTTATTGAACAAGACCATCACCAAAATAGAAAAATTGGTGATTCTATAAATAAATATATATTTGTTTTCAAAATTTTACTAAATGAAATATAAAATTATTGCTTGTTTTTTGTTAGTATTCAGTGCTAGCAAGATTGTAGCTCAAGATGCGAATAATTTAACAGGTGCCATTACTACGGCACTGCCATTTCTACAAGTTACTGCAGATGCTAGGGCAGGAGGTCTAGGAGATCAAGGTGTAGCTACTTCAGCAGATGCTTATTCCCAACAGTGGAATTCATCTAAATATGCCTTCGCAGAAAAAGAATTTGGAGTAGGTGTTTCTATTACCCCTTATTTAACAAAATTAGTTGATGATATTATCTTAGCAAATCTTGTAGGGTATAAGAAAATTGACGAAAGAAGCGCTGTTGCAGCTAGTTTCAGGTATTTTAGTATAGGGGAAATTCAGTTGAATGATTTTCAAGGAAATTCACAAGGAGTTGCGAAGCCAAACTCATTAGCTTTCGATGTTTCCTATGCATTAAAATTAAGCGAACGTTTTTCTATGTCGGTTGCAGGGCGTTATTTAAGAGATGATTTTAGATTACAATCTGAAGGGCAAGGTGATGTTAACGCCGGAAATTCTTTTGGTGTGGATATTACAGCATTTTTTCAGAGTGAAGAGGTGCCTTATAGAAATTTTGATGGTAGATGGAGAGCTGGTTTAGCTTTTACAAATATTGGACCTAAGATTTCTTATAGTGAAGGACAGGAAAGTTTTATTCCTACAAACGCACGAGCGGGTATCGGATATGATTTCGGGATAGATACTTATAATAAGGTAAAAGCAACATTAGAGTTTTCTAAATTATTGGTGCCAACACCAGATCCTAATGATCTAACTCCACAACAAACGATTAACGATGCAAGTGCAATAGGTTCTATTTTTACATCTCTAACAGATGCGCCAGGAGGAATTCGCGAAGAGATTACGGAGATTACTACATCTTTTGGGGTAGAATATGATTACAATAATATTTTTGCTTTAAGAGCAGGGTATTTTCATGAATTTGAAAGTAAAGGAGCGCGTCAGTTTGTTTCTTTAGGAGCAGGGTTTAAATATACTTCTATTGGGGTAGATTTGTCTTACTTATTCAATACTTCCGATGTGCCAAGTCCTTTAGATGGAACCTTAAGAGTTGGATTAACCTTCCTTTTTGGTCAAGATTATAACGAATACTAGATTTTTATTAAGATTTAGATCAAAGTGTCATTTTTTTAAAAATGACACTTTTTTTATATAAAAATTTCTGATCTCCTTATTTTGAAGTCTTCATGATATCTAAATGTAATTTTTTGAACGATTAATTTAAAGATTTGTAAAAAGGTATTTCGTCGAGGATAAAAAGAATGCGTATTTTTATGAGGTCAGAAATATAGATAATGTAAGCAAAGTCGTATTTTTGTTAGTATTGTACTGGCTAATGCTTAGGCAATATAAACTGAATAGATTCTTTAAAAACAAAATTCGTTTGATTTCAAAATTTCAATGACTTTTAAAGCTCGATGAAATTATACATTTAACGAATCAAAACAATTAGAAGTAACGGATGAAAAAAATTACCAAAGCGGTTTACTTGGACTGGTACGAAAACATGCTTTTTTGGAGAAAATTCGAGGACAAGTTAGCTCAAGTTTACATTCAACAAAAGGTTAGAGGTTTTTTGCACCTTTATAATGGTCAAGAAGCAATTTTAGCAGGAGCATTGCATGCTATGGAATTGGGTAAAGATAAAATGATTACAGCTTATCGTAACCACGTTCAACCTATCGGAATGGGAGTAGACCCTAAAAAGGTAATGGCAGAACTATACGGGAAAGAAACGGGTACTTCTAAAGGTATGGGAGGATCTATGCATATCTTTTCTAAAGAAAAAGGTTTTTACGGGGGACACGGTATCGTAGGAGGTCAAATTCCTTTAGGTGCCGGGATCGCTTTTGCCGATAAATATTTTAAGAGAGACGGTGTAACATTAACTTTCTTCGGAGATGGTGCGGCTCGTCAGGGATCTTTACACGAAGCTTTCAATTTAGCGATGCTTTGGAATTTACCAGTAGTATTCTGTGTAGAGAATAATCAGTATGCAATGGGGACTTCGGTAGAGCGTTCTGCAAACCATACTGATATTCATAAATTGGGTGAAGGATATTTAATGCCTAATAAGCCTGTAGACGGAATGGATCCTGTAGCTTGTGCCGAAGCTTTTGATGAAGCAATTACAAGAGCACGTACAGGTGGAGGTCCTACTTTTTTAGAATTAAGAACTTACCGTTATAGAGGTCACTCTATGAGTGATGCACAGCACTATCGTACAAAAGAAGAAGTTGCGGAATATCAAAAAATAGATCCTATCACACAAGTGTTAGATGTAATTAAGGATAAAAAATACGCTACAGACGAAGAGGTTGAGGCAATCAACAAACGAGTAAAAGATAAAGTGGCAGAGTGTCAAAAGTTTGCTGAGGAATCTCCGTTCCCGAAAACGCAGCAGCTTTATGATATGGTTTACGAACAAGAAGATTATCCTTTTATATCACATAAATTATAGAAAGAAATATGGCAACAGTTATCAATATGCCTCGATTGAGTGATACTATGGAAGAAGGAACCGTAGCATCATGGTTAAAAAAAGTTGGAGATAAAGTAGCGGAAGGAGATATCCTAGCGGAAATCGAAACGGATAAAGCTACAATGGAGTTCGAATCTTTTTACGAGGGTACATTATTACATATAGGAGTACAAGAGGGAGATACAGCTCCTGTAGATCAATTGCTATGTGTAATTGGTGATGAAGGAGAAGATATTTCTGCGGTATTAGCGGGAGGTAGTGCTGAAGCGCTAGCAGAAGAAGTTTCAGAAGAGATTCCTGTTGCAACAGCATCAGCAGAAGTTCCTGAAGGTGTTGAGGTTATTACAATGCCTCGCCTAAGTGATACTATGGAGGAAGGAACTGTAGCATCATGGTTAAAGAAAGTTGGTGATGCAGTTGAAGAAGGTGATATTCTAGCGGAAATCGAGACTGATAAAGCTACAATGGAGTTCGAATCTTTTTATACAGGAACTTTATTGTATGTAGGAATCAACGAAGGAGAAACAGCTCCTGTAGAGAGTTTGTTGGCTATCATTGGGCCAGCTGGTACAGATGTATCTGGGATAGCTCAAGGTGGTGTTCCTGCTAAAGTAGATGCTCCAAAAGCTGAAGCTAAGGCTGATGCTTCAAAAGCTGAAGCAGCACCAATAGTAGAGACAAC
>CALFUO010000229.1 GCA_937929895.1 uncultured Aquimarina sp. | reverse complement strand
CCTCGTAAGAATTACTTACGTGTACATAATAATCATTTAAATAATATTGGCATGTATTTGACAAAAGAAGCTAAAGAAGAAATCTTTGCTAAACACGGTAAAGGAAAAAATGACAGTGGGAGTGCTGAAGCACAAATCGCTTTATTTACTCACAGAATCACTCACTTAACAGAGCACTTAAAGAAAAATCGTAAAGATTACAATACAGAGCGTTCATTAGTAAAATTAGTAGGTAAGCGCAGAAGTTTATTAGACTACTTAACTAAGAAAGATATTTTACGTTACCGTGCTATCGTAAAAGAATTAGGATTACGTAAGTAATTCATTCATAAAAATTAAAAAGACGCTTTTATAAAAAGCGTCTTTTGTTTTTAATAAGCTGTTGAAAAATAGCTTCAATTTTAAATTTACAATACGTATTAAAGAAAAGCTTATTGTAAATTATACTCAGAATTAAATGGTCTCCTTCAGTAAGGAATTTCTCTTGGAAAACCCTCACGCAACACAACAACCATTGCCTGCCACCAACAGGCCGAGATTCATTTAAGAAACAAAACATTATGATTCCACAAGTTTTTAAAGAGGTCATAGACCTTGGCGATGGAAGAGAAATCTCTATCGAAACAGGAAAATTAGCAAAACAAGCACATGGATCTGTAGTTGTAACTATGGGTAAGACCATGTTACTTTGTACAGTAGTGTCAAACTACAAACAATCAGATGTAGATTTTTTACCGTTAACTGTAGATTACCGTGAAAAATTTGCTGCTGCAGGTCGTTACCCAGGAGGATTCTTCAAAAGAGAAGCACGACCTAGCACCGAAGAAATATTAGTAATGCGTATCGTAGATCGCGTACTACGCCCATTATTCCCGAAAGATTACCATGCCGAAACACAAATAATGATTCAGCTAATGTCACATGACCCAGAAGTAATGCCAGATGCCTTAGCAGGTTTAGCAGCTTCTGCAGCGATTCAGTTATCGGATATCCCTTTCGAAACTCCGATTTCAGAGGTTCGTGTAAGCCGTGTAGATGGTAATTTCATCGTTAACCCTAGTTTCGAGCAACTAGCTGCTTCTGATATCGATATGGTAATTGGTGCATCTGCTGATTCTGTAATGATGGTTGAAGGTGAAATGGACGAAATTTCTGAAGAAGAAATGATCGAAGCCATTAAAGTAGCACACGAAGCTATTAAAGTACAATGTGCTGCACAGGTACGTTTAGCTGAAGCTTTTGGAAAGAAAGAAACTCGCGAATACGAACCAGAAGATAGCGACGAAGATTTAGCTAAGGTTGTTAACGATTTTGCTTACGAAAAATGTTACGCTATTGCAAAACAAGCATCTGCTAAACATGACCGTGGAGAAGCTTTTGCAGCAATAAAAGAAGAATTAAAAGCACAATACTCTGAAGAAGAATTAGAAGAAAAAGGAGACTTAATTTCTAAATACTTCAACAAAACACAAAAAGAAGCGGTACGTAACCTTACTTTAGAAGAAGGTATTCGTTTAGATGGTCGTAAGACTACAGAAATCCGCCCAATATGGTGTGAGGTAGACTATTTACCAACAACACATGGTTCTTCTATCTTTACACGTGGTGAAACACAAGCATTAGCGACGGTAACTTTAGGTACTTCTCGTGATGCTAATATGATTGATAACCCTTCTCAAGAAGGAGAAGAGCGTTTCTATTTACACTACAACTTCCCTCCTTTCTCTACAGGAGAAGCTAGACCTTTAAGAGGTACTTCTCGTCGTGAGGTTGGACACGGAAATTTAGCACAACGTGCTTTAAAAGGAATGGTTCCTGACGACTGCCCTTACACAGTTCGTGTAGTTTCAGAAATCTTAGAATCTAATGGTTCTTCGTCTATGGCGACTGTTTGTGCTGGTACTATGGCTTTAATGGATGCCGGAGTAAAGTTAAAGAAACCTGTTTCGGGTATTGCTATGGGATTAATTTCTGATGGTGATCGTTACGCTGTATTATCTGATATCTTAGGTGACGAAGATCACTTAGGAGATATGGACTTTAAAGTAACTGGTACTGAAGATGGTATCACTGCTTGTCAAATGGATATTAAGATTAAAGGGCTTAGCTACGAGATTTTAGTAAATGCATTAATGCAAGCTCGTGATGGTCGTTTACATATCTTAGGTAAAATAACAGATACGATTGCTGCTCCTGCAGAAGATGTTAAAGATCACGCACCGAAGATGGTGACTCGTGTAATCCCTAACGAATACATCGGAGCTTTAATTGGACCTGGAGGAAAGAATATTCAAGAGTTACAAAAAGAAACAGGAACTACTATAGTAATTAACGAAGACCCTGTAACTGAAGAAGGAATTGTTGAAATCCTTGGAACAGGTGCCGAGGGTATCGATACTGTATTAGCTAAGATTGAATCTATGCTATTCAAACCTGAAGTAGGTAGCGTTTACGAAGTAAAAGTTATCAAAGTTTTAGATTTTGGTGTTGTTGTAGAATACAAAGAAGCTCCAGGGAACGAAGTATTACTTCATGTTTCTGAATTTGCTTGGGAACGCGTTGAAAATGTTACTGATGTATTAAACTTAGGTGACGAACTTGATGTAAAATACTTTGGTATTGACAAGAGAACTCGTAAAGAGAAAGTTTCTAGAAAAGCAATTTTACCAAAACCAGAAGGTTATGTAGAGCGTCCACCAAGAGAAAGAAATGATCGCGGAGGAAGAGATAACCGTGGTAGAGATAACCGTGATCGCAAACCTAGAGGTGAAAAAAGAGATTAGTCATCACAACTAGATCTAGATAATTTTAAGGCTTCCTATTTAGGAAGCCTTTTTTAATTATAACTTAGACAAGATAGAAAACCGATTCTTTTTAATTAATATAGCCATTTCAAAAATTAATGATCATGAACTATTTGAAAAAAATAGGACTCAAATATTGGATATTAATGTTCCTCGTATCCGTTCCTATTTTTGGTTATTTAGACACATTACCTATCCGACTTTGGGACGAATCTAGACTTGCAAACAACACTATCGAAATGGCCAGTAACAAAAATTGGCTTGTCACCTATTACGACGGAAAACCTGATCTATGGAACACCAAACCGCCTTTATTAATATGGCTTCAAACTATATTGATAAAGCTAATAGGTGCAAATGAAATATCTATTAGACTTCCGTCGGCAATTGCTGCACTTTTAACATGTATATCTCTTTTCCTATTTTCCTTTAGGTATCTAAAAAACTTTTGGCTTGGTTTTATTTCAATAACTGTCTTAGTCGCTTCTCAGGGCTACATTAAGGAACATGTTACCAGAACAGGTGACTACGACTCTCTATTAACATTTTTTACAACTTTAATTAGTCTATTTGCCTTTATATACATAGACTCTAAGCAAAAAAGATACATTTATTTATTTTTTGTAGCGTGTTTAGGAGCAGTAATGACTAAAGGGATAGCTGGGTTATTATTTTTCCCAGGGATTTTCTTCTTCATATTATCACAAAAAGAATTATTATCCCTACTTAGAAATAAACATTTCTACTTAGGCCTTTTACTTTTTATAATACCCATAATAACTTATTATATTTCTCGAGAACATTATCTTCCAGGTTATTTAGAGGCTGTATGGAAAAACGAATTAGGTGGTAGATTTATAAAGATAAATGAAGGACACTCGGAGAGTTTCTTTTTTTATATAAATGAAATATTTACAAAAGATTTGCTTTTCATTCTTAGCATTCTCGTTATCCCTGGTGTAGTTACCGGACTAAAAAGGTCTAGTAACACTACAAAAAGATTTTTCAGTTTTCTGATTATCAATATAATTTCTTTCATTTTAATAATCTCAATATCCCAAACAAAACTTAGCTGGTATGCAGCCCCCGTTTACCCTTTACTTTCTTTTTGCATTGCAAAATTTATTGAAGTCGATTTCTCTAGACTCAAATTCTACACTAAAAACAAAACCTCAACAAAAATAGTTCCCTATCTATTTTTAATCACCATACTTCTTATACCCTATACTAGAAGCATCAAAAGAATCTACAAACCTAAAGAACACGAATGGGATAAGAAACTTTATGAAACTAGTTATTATTTACGAAATAGATTACAAAATGAAGATTACAAACAAGCTCCCATTTCACTCATTTATAAAGACTCTGTAAATCCTCAAGAATTATTTTATTTAAATTCTTTAGCACAGAAACAAATTCCCCTCTATACCAAAACACTAGATCAAGTAAAAAGCGGAGAGACCATAATCTCTTCCGAAAAATGGATCAAAGATTCTATACAAAAGATTTTTTTGTATACTATATTGGATACTAAAAGCAACCTCATTACCTTCAAGATATATGGAAAAAGACCAAAAAATCATTGACTTATCTATAGTTGTACCTATTTTTAACGAAGAAGAGGTTCTTTTCGAATTATATGAAAGACTGACTAACGTAGCTAAAGAAATAACTTCTTCTTATGAAATCATATTTATTAATGATGGTAGTACCGATAAATCCTTAGAAATCATTTTAAATATCCTACCCAAAAATGAAAATGTATTCTATATTGACTTCAGTAGGAATTTTGGACATCAAATAGCAGTAACTGCTGGTATTGAATTTTGTAGAGGAAATGCTGCAATAATTATTGATGGAGACCTTCAGGACCCTCCAGAATTGATTTCAGATATGTACCAAAAACACGAAGAAGGTTACAATGTAGTCTACGCTACACGAATATATCGAAAGGGGGAGAATATTTTTAAAAAAGCAACTGCAGCTTTATTTTATAAGGTTTTACAAAAAATAACAGCTATACATATACCTTTAAACACTGGAGACTTTAGATTAATTGATCGCAAAGTGATTCATTACTTAAAGCAAATGCCCGAGAAAAACAAATTCTTAAGAGGACAGATTTCTTGGATAGGACTTCGACAAATAGGAATTACATACATTAGAAACGAGAGAAAATACGGAAAAACAGGATATTCGCTAAAAAAAATGATTCATTTAGCAATGGATGCCATTACCAGTTTTTCTGACATTCCGTTAAAAACAGTAACTCGTGCAGGTTTTCTTATCTCATTTGTTTCGTTTATGATAATACTATATGCTCTATTTTCTCATTATATTTTACACCAAACAATCACTGGTTGGACTTCTATTATTTTCAGCACTATGTTTATAGGTGGTGTACAGTTATTTTCAATAGGAATTATAGGGACTTATATTAGTCGAATAAACAAAAATGCTATGAATCGTCCTCTCTATATTATAAGTAACACGAATATAAACTAATAACATTTTCAAAAGAAATATCAGCAACATCATACACTATAGATAAATAACAATTC
The DNA here is from genome assembly GCA_937929895.1 of uncultured Aquimarina sp. Taxonomy (GTDB): domain Bacteria; phylum Bacteroidota; class Bacteroidia; order Flavobacteriales; family Flavobacteriaceae; genus Aquimarina. The sequence goes on along the minus strand of CALFUO010000229.1, from coordinate 15,123 downwards.
ATTTACCAACAATAATTTCGCATATATGCTGTCCCTTTTTCACTATTCTTGCGTTAAAAAAAGTAACCGTAGCTAAGATGTGTTTTATTTTTTGCCTTAGACTAGCAAAGAATAATTAATCTATTTACACAAAATTATTATCAGCAAATCGTATAATAAAGAGCTTTCTTAAATTTGAAGTATGTTAGATTTTTTTTCAAAAAATGAGTTTATCAATCTACGGCTAGAAGGAGCTGAAGTTTTATATTATCCACAATTTTTAACAACACAAGAAAGCGTAAAACTCTACCACAACGTTTACCAGAACACTCCCTGGCAACAGGATGACATTTGTGTTTATGGAAAGACATACCCACAACCTCGACTAACACACTTGTTTGCTGAAAACGACCTTTCGTATTCCTACTCTAACATCACGATGCATCCCTCTTTATTTACTGAAGAAATAGTACATATCAAAAATAGAATAGAACAAACAACGAACCATCATTTTACTACTTGTTTAGCAAATCTATATAGAAATGGAAGTGACAGTAATGGTTGGCATGCTGACAATGAAAAAGAACTCGGAGAAGACCCGATTATTGCATCTTTAAGTATTGGAAATGAACGTTGGTTTTATTTAAAACACAAAACAGATAAAACTCTAAAAAAAAGAATCTTACTACAACCAGGAAGCTTATTATTAATGGGAAAGGGTACTCAATTAAACTATTTACACCAGATCCCTAAAACAAAGAAGCTGGTGCAACCTAGGATTAATTTAACTTTCAGAAAGATAATTGAACCTAATCTTTAAGTGATAAATATAATAAGCGATTTATCTTTTGTAAAATTTGTTTCTCTGAAAATGGCTTTGACAAAAAAGCATCCATACCAGCACCAATGGCTTTGTTCGTCATATTTGGTGCACGCAAAGCACTAATACCCAAAATTGGAATATTCTTTATAGCTGCATCACCGTATTGATTTCGAACTCGTTGTGCAAATTGAAATCCACTAATTTCCCCTAATTTTATATCACATATAATTAGATTATATGTTCTATTTTCTACTGCTTTTATTGCTGCCTCTGTAGAACTTACAGCATCTACAAAGAAATTACCTTGAGAAAGCAATATTTTCAGAATTAAATACTGAGTATTTAACTGATTTTCAACAACTAAAATTCTATATTTATTCCCTTTAGGAAGTACATAAGTACTCTTTTCATCTTCTACATCCTCGCCAGAAGCATTTTTTAAGGCGAGTGTCACCACAAATTTACTTCCTTTCTCCAACGTACTTTCTAACTCAATCTCACCTCCCATTAGACTCACCAGGCTTCTAACAATATTCAATCCTAATCCAGAACCTTTTATATTGGGGTTTAATTGTGAGAAGGGCTCGAATATAGCAATCTTATCTTCTTCGCTAATTCCGATACCAGAATCTTCGACAACAATCTCGATTTGTTGTTTTTTATTTTTCCCTCCCACTCTTTTAATCGAGAACTTCACAAAACCTTCGTCTGTATATTTCAAAGAGTTGTTAATCAAATTACTTATAATCTGATACAACCTTGTTTTGTCTCCTATAAGATCTTTATTCAGTTTACCATCAATCTCCGTAATAAAATCAAGTGCCTGTTCTTCTATCGGACCTCTGTTAGAGTTCACTATAGTTTCAAAAAGCTCTTTTAAATCAAAAGCCTCTTCTTCTAATTTAAACCCTCCAGATTCTATTCTAGAGATATCAAACATATCTCCAAAAATATTTTGAAGGTGATCACTTTCTGTTTTTATAATACGAACTAACTCTTCTTGCTCGTAATCCAACTTTGTCTTGTTTAGCAATTCTAAAAAACCTTTAATTGAAGTTAAAGGCGTAGTAAGTTCGTGATTGATGCTAGCAATGAATTCATTTTTAAAGTTTTCCTTTTCCACCAAGAGCCGATTGGTAAACTCTAATTCCTGAGCTTTTATCAGAGACTCATTACGCTCTTGAGAAATCTTATTCAACTCTAAGTATGCATGGGTATAATCGAAAATTACCATGTTTATTTCTCCTAGACAAACTGTAAAAGTTACATCACAAATACGTTCTGACTCTCTTTCTCCATTTAAATGCACACAAGGAAAAGTAAATTCATTTTCTGCAACATCAGTTTCTTTTAGGCCATCGATAATAAAGAAAAAGGGATGTGCCTCGTAAATAGACTCACCCACTTTCCAATCGAATAAATTAGCATCCGAATAAGTAATAACTCCCGAATTATCGACTGTAATTAGTTGTACCTTTTTATAAAACTTCTTTTGGTTTTCGTTCCCCATGTCATTACGTAGTTACATCTACTGCGATATCTGCAAATAATTCTTCTACACATTCTCCTGTTTTTGCACTGGTCAAATAATCATAAGTAACCTTATGCTCGTCTAAAGCTTCTGCAACTTTCTTCTTTAAAGCAGCATCTACTTTATTACCGATTACTTTGATTACGGCATTTGGATAATTCTTCTTTAAAAAGTCTAATTGGGTATTGATATCCTTATAAGTATCGATACGAGTAATATCGAACACATAAACAAAGGCATGCGAACCTAATAGATAAGAGCTTCTACCTTCTTCTATATTTTGATGTCCTTCGGTATCCCATAGGATCATGGTTAATTCTGTACCATTATCCATAGATATTACCTTCTTCTGAATTTGAACACCCAGAGTGGATTTATAATCTGTAGAAAATTCGTTATCGATAAATCTTCGAAATAAAGAGGTCTTTCCTACTCCGAAAGATCCTACTAAAGCAATCTTTTTAGATAGTTTGATCACTGAAGAATGATTTTAACTTGTTAGTAAATAGTTTGTTGTCTTCTAATTCTTTTTTAGATATTCCTTTATCAGCAAATTGCAATAAAAGATTTTCTAACTTGTCTTTTGTTATTGGTGTATATACTCCTTCAATAACAGCAACAATATAATACTTATAGAAGTTTTGCACATGCAAGGTATACAATTCGTATGCCAAAGTTTCCAACTCTTGATCTCCTCCTTTAAACGCATCTTCGACGAAACTTTTAATAGCAGTTAACATACCAGCTACTAAATCTTCGTCTATTCCTTCTTTAGGATTAGGGGCATGATTGGCTATTAATAAACCTGTTTCTTTTTCAATCACCAAAACCTGAGTAAGTTTTGGAGCTGTTGCTGCAGTGATAATATCCGTTCCTTTTGGTTTTCTACCAAAGAAACGGCGCATTATGTTTTCGAAAGTAAACATGTTTTGCAACTGATCGTTTACTTTCTCATTCAGCACTTTTATTTCATTTGCAACGTATTTCTTGATCATTTTCCCTATGATAGGAAAAAGTGCTTCTACCACAGCATCTTGAGAATTTTGAATCTCAGTTTTCAAGGCCTGAGTAATAACAGGTGATAAAGTTTTTGGCATTTCTTGTACCAAATTATTGATCTTAGTATCTACCAATGGGTCTATCTTCTCGGCTAATTGCACTGGTTCGTTTAGGGTACTAGAAAGTCTTTCTACTTTTTCTACCAAAGATTGTGTTATATCTTTTTCTTCGGCAAGTAGAATTTCTTTTAATAATGCTAAACGATTTGGCTGTTCCATACGTGGGGATCTAGGTCAGCTTATTTGCGAATATTTTCTCCCATTTTTACCAAAAGATCTCCTAATTTGGCTCGATCCATCTTTTCATCATCTAACTGATTTGCTCTTTCATTAAACTTATCTTCTAGCTCAGTTAATCTAATATTTAGATCCGTACTTAGATTATCAATAAGTGTATTCAATTCTTGATTTACATCTTCTATATAATCCTTAAGCTCCTGTCTTTTAGCTTCTAAATCTTTCTTTAAGGTATCAAATTCAGAATCGTACGCCTTGATATTTTCACCAAAAATTAGATTTTTGATTGTTTCAATCTTAGAAGATGCATCTACAGTACTGTTATCTAAGGCATCATTATGTATAGGGGTAATTTCGTCCATAATCAGAGTTTTAACAAAAATAGTCACAATTTTACGAGTAACACCATTAATGCGATAATTTACCCGATTTTTCGGACAAAAGATACATAGGGTAAGTTAAAATTCTCTTCTAGACATTATATTGTCTTATTTTTTAATTTTTTGTTCTATCTGCTATGCTTAAATTTGATGCCGAAATTCTTCTATGCAATAGAGAATAATTAATACGAGATTATGAAGGTATTTAAATTCGGAGGAGCTTCTGTTAAAGACGCTGCTGGAGTAAAAAATGTTGCTACCGTTATTGACAAAGTAGGGTCTGGCGCAACACTTGTTGTTGTTTCTGCAATGGGTAAAACAACAAACGCTTTAGAGGTTGTTGTAAAACAATACAGAGATAATGATCCAGAATTAAAAAACAGCATTATCAACCTAAGGGAATTTCACTTAAATATACTGAATGATCTATTCGAGAATAAGAATGATAATATTTTCGATAAGGTGAATGCAATCTTTAATGATTTAGATACGCTTTTAGAAAGAAATAAATCTCCTAAATACGATTATATCTATGATCAAGTGGTTAGCTACGGAGAGATCACTTCTACAACTATATTAAGTGCCTATTTAGATAGCAAAGGTTACACGAATGAATGGTTAGACGCTCGAAGTTTAATTAAAACCGATAGTACCTATCGTGATGCTAAAGTAGACTGGGAAGCTACAGAAAAAGCAATCCAAGAAAATGTAAACAAAAAAGCACTTTCGATTACCCAAGGTTTTATCGGTTCGGACACGAATAACTTTACAACAACACTTGGAAGAGAAGGAAGTGATTATACAGGTGGAATTTTCGCTTATTGCTTAAATGCCGAAAACCTAAGCATCTGGAAGGATGTACCTGGAGTGCTAAATGGAGACCCTAGAGTGTTCGAAGATACTGTTCTATTAAATCAAATTTCTTACGAAGAAGCGATCGAGTTAGCTTTCTATGGGGCGTCTGTAATTCACCCAAAAACATTACAACCATTACAACAAAAGGAAATACCGTTATACGTAAAGTCTTTCATTAACCCAGAAAACGCAGGGACCGCTGTTAGTAAAGGACAAACTCTAGAACCTTTTGTCCCTTGCTTTATTGTCAAAAAAGATCAAGTTCTGATTTCACTTTCAACATTAGATTTCTCATTTATAGTTGAAGAAAATATTAGTGATGTTTTTAGATTATTCCACAAATACCAAATTAAGGTAGATCTTATCCAGAATACAGCTATTAGCTTTTCGGTTTGTATTAATAACAAATTCGGTCACTTAAAGGAATTGATCGAAGAATTGAAAAATGATTTTAAAGTTTCTTTCGAAGAAAATGTTTCTCTATATACAATTAGACATTTTAATACAGAAGCAGCAAAACAGCTTGAAGAAGGAAAAGAAATTCTTTTAAAACAATTAGGAACTGAAACCTACCAAATTATAACTAAACAATAATTAAGGCTTAACATAGGGTTTTAATTTCAATAATATTTTTATGCCTCGTTTTCGAAATGAAAACGAGGCATTTTTTTCGAAATATGAGTTTAATTACCCCTAAAGACGTAGCTACCATTTTAAAAATTGAGAAACTTGGGTTTCTTGGTAAATGTATTGGTTGGTTACTTTTAAAAATTACTAAGCTTAGTACCATCAATAACCACTATGTACAACACCAAAATAAAAGCTGTTCGGACTTTGTGGACATATGTCTCGATGAATATAAAATCAATTTTAAAATCCCGAAAAAGGATCTAAAAAATATCCCTAAAGATGGTGCCTTTGTCAGTATTTCTAATCACCCTTTTGGAGCAATAGAAGGCTTAATTATTTTTAAGATATTTCACGAAATACGCCCTGATTACAAAGCTATTGCTAACTATCTACTACAAAGTTTTAAACCCCTTAGTCCTAATGTGATCCCTGTAAACCCATTCGACGAAGAGCAATCCAAAAAATCTAGTACCGCAGGGCTAAAAGAAGCAATTCTGCACCTTAGAAAAGGCATGCCATTTGGAGTATTTCCTGCAGGAGAAGTGAGTAATATTAAAGATGGTAAATTTTACATCGATCAACCTTGGAATGATGGTATTATACGATTGATTCAAAAATCTAAAGTACCTGTATTACCCGTATACTTTCACGGAAAAAATAGCAACCTTTTCTATCGTTTAGCTAAAATTCATCCGTTATTACAAACTGCTAAATTACCTAGTGAACTATTTGGCCAAAGAAATAAAATAATTCATGTTCGTATTGGCAAACCCATTTCTGTAAAAAAACAATCTAAGTATACAGACCTATTCGAGTACAAGGCGTTTCTTAGAAACAAGACCTATATTCTAGCGAATACCTTTAATAAAGATAATTTATTAAAGAAACTCCCGAAAAAGGTTAAGAAAAAAGTAAAAAAGAAACCTAAAAAAATAGCACAGCCTATAGATCAAAATCTTATTCAACAAGAAATAAAACAATGCCTAAATAAAAACTTAAGCCTTTTCGTAAACAACAACTACGAAATATTTTTAGCTAAGGCTGTAGAAATACCCAATATCTTAACAGAAATAGGACGCTTAAGAGAGGTAACCTATCGAACTATTGGAGAAGGAAGTAATAAAGCTTTAGATTTAGACAAATACGACCAATACTACCATCATCTTTTTTTGTGGGATCATAATACTCAAGAAATCGTGGGAGCTTACCGTATGGGGTTCGGAAACGAAATTTTTGCTACACATGGTATAAAAGGATTTTACTCCCATAGTCTATTCCGTTTCGAGCCAGAACTACATCAAATGATGTCACAGTCTATTGAAATGGGACGTGCGTTTGTGCGCAACGAATACCAAAAGAAACCTTTCCCTCTATTTTTACTTTGGAAAGGGGTTGCACATTGCACGTTAAAATACCCTCAATTAAAATATTTAATCGGAGGGGTTACAATTAGTGATAAATTCAGTGACTTTTCAATGTCTTTAATGGTTGAATTTATGAAGTCCAATTATTACGATCCTTTTGTCGCTCAATATGTACGTCCTAAAAAAGAATATAAAGTTCGTTTAAATGATCATGACAAAGGTTTTGTATTTGAAAACAACGACCAAACACTAAAACAGTTAGACGATATTATCGCTGACCTAGAACCTGATGCTCTCAGAATTCCTGTATTATTAAAAAAATACATTAAACAAAACGCCAAAGTAGTTGCCTTTAATGTAGACCCTCTTTTTAATAACGCCGTAGATGGGTTAATGTATATTAAAATTGTTGATCTACCTAAAAGTACAATAAAACCTCTTTTAGAGGTAGTTCAAAAAGAATTAGAAATTGTATAAGTTGATGTAAGCATTTTACAATCGTTACGACAACTGTCATAGATTGTTTATATCTTAATGAAGTTTTTACCACTCGTCATATGTATTTTAGCTTCTTTTTCTATAAAAAGAGAATTTAAAAAAAACTATTACCCTTCTGGTTCTAAAAAATCTGAAGGGTGGGTTTTAGCAGGAAAAATGCATGATTATTGGACTTTTTTTTACGAAGATGGAGCCATTGCATCTAAAGGACACTTTAACAAAGGTGCAAAAAATGGTTATTGGTTTTATTATGATAAATTAGGCAACAAAACTAAGGAAGGACATTATACAAAAAATCAACCAACCCAATGGTGGGTCTATTATTATGGTTCGAATTACGAAAATTGCCTATACCAACCTGATGGAATTACTCGATTCTGCTTAACTTACGAAAACGGAAAAGTTTCTAAAGCAAAGAAATACGTTAATGATATTTTTTTACAGCAATGGACAAGTATTCTTAGTTTTAAACATGATAACCCCAATTTTTCATTTTGAATACCCCTTTAATCAAAGTCATAATACCCGCATTTAACGAGGAAGCCTCTATCGCAAAAGTCATTAATGAAATCCCTAACTTTGTTTCCGAAATTATTGTAGTAAATAATGCTTCTACAGATAATACTAAAAGTGTTGCTGCTAATGCTGGCGCTACAGTTTTAGAAGAATTAAACAAGGGATATGGATATGCTTGCCTTAGAGGACTACGCTACGTAAGCTCTTGTGATCGACATCCAGACATTATTGTTTTTCTCGATGGGGATTACAGTGATTATCCTGAAGAAATGAATAAAATAATTGCTACTATTATAGAAAGTGACATTGATTTTGTAATTGGAGCTAGAAGAGATGAGTTAAGAGAAAAAGGAAGTATGACTTTCCCTCAGCGCTTCGGTAATTGGCTTGCTACAAATTTAATGCGCTTATTTTTTGGTTCTCGATTTACCGATCTTGGTCCATTTCGAGCAATAAAGTATAACAAATTAATAGGTCTAAAAATGGAAGACAAAACCTATGGATGGACCGTAGAAATGCAATTAAAAGCTTTGAAGCAAAAGCTTACATATACTGAAATCCCAGTGAAATATAAAAATAGAATAGGAACCTCTAAGGTTTCAGGTACGCTTAAAGGTGCTATATTAGCCGGCGTTAAAATTTTAAGTTGGATTTTTAAATATAGTCTAAAATAGCCCATGTATTTAGCAATTATCATAGTGTACACCCTAGCACTAACGATTATTTTTCTGTATAGCCTAAGTCAACTTAATTTACTTTTTGGCTATATGAAATCGAAAAAAATAAAGGAAATAAACATCCCTAAATTTGATTTATCTACACCCGAAGAAACACCTAAAATTACCATACAACTTCCTGTATTTAACGAATTGTATGTTATGGAGCGTCTCTTAGACAATATTGCATTACTAGATTACCCAAAAGACAAACTAGAAATCCAAGTATTAGACGATTCGACGGACGAATCTGTTTCGACTACTGCAAAAAAAGTTCTCGAACTGCAACAAAAAGGTGTCGATATTAAACACATTCACCGTACCAATAGAGAAGGTTTTAAAGCAGGAGCTCTAAAAGAAGGACTAACTAAAGCATCCGGAGAGTTTATCGCCATTTTCGATGCAGACTTCTTACCCAAACCGAATTGGCTTAAAGAGACAATTCCATATTTCAAGAATCCTAAAATCGGGGTTGTACAAACCCGATGGGGCCATACTAATAGAGACTATTCTTTACTAACAAAAATCCAGGCACTTTCTTTAGACTACCACTTTACGATGGAACAGAGAGGTAGGAATTTCAAGAATCATTTTATCAATTTTAACGGTACTGCTGGTGTTTGGAGAAAAGAATGTATTAAAGACGCTGGTAATTGGCAAGGAGATACTCTAACAGAAGATTTAGATCTTAGTTATCGTGCTCAGCTGAATCAATGGGAATTTAAATACTTAGAAGATGTCGTTACCCCTGCCGAGCTTCCATTAATTGTTAGCGCATCACGTTCGCAACAATTTCGTTGGAATAAAGGTGCAGCAGAGAATTTCAAAAAGACCTATAAACGCGTATTACAGTGCCCTGTAACACCTTGGAAAACTAAAATGCATAGCTTTTTTCATTTGTTAAATAGCTCGATGTTTATTTTGATTCTACTAATGGCTGTACTTAGCGTACCTGTACTTTATATAAAAAATCAAAATCCCATTTTTGCACTATACTTTAATATTACTAGTGTATTTGCGCTTAGTTCTATTATTTTCTTTATCAATTACTGGGTTAGCTATAAAAGTATTCATGGCGGTGGATTTAAAAACTTTTCGAAATATATCGGATTATTTTTTACTTATTTCTCTGTTGCGATGGGGTTTTCGCTACACAATAGTATCGCTGTACTAGAAGGTCATTTAGGTAAGAAAAGTGAATTTGTACGGACACCTAAATTTAATATAAAAAAGATTTCAGATAAATGGAAAGAGAATAAGTACATTAATAATACTCTTTCTCCTAGTACTATTATAGAAGCGCTTTTAACCTTATATTTTGCGTTTGCCATTTACATTGGGATAAAGTTTGAAGACTATGGGTTATTTGTTTTTCACATCATGTTGTTCGTTGGATTTGGTTTTGTATTTTTTAAATCTGTAACAGAAAAGCTATAGTGAAGACCTGGCTTCAACATAAATGGACTCTTGTTGTTTCTTTACTATTAAGCTTCATATTCTTTATCGTAATATCTAGGTATACTCCTAGATATTATTTTATACAACTATCCACATGTTGGATGTTACTTTTTGGGCTTTCTTGGGTAATCGTAGAGCATCGAAAAATTAAAATTCAACATATATTATTTATTGGAATATTTTTCAGGCTTTTACTGATTGATCTACTACCTTGGATGTCCCAAGACTATTTTCGGTTTATTTGGGATGGCAGACTACTTTTAAAAGGAATCAACCCATACCTTAGCACACCGCTACAACATATTTCTAAAGGTAGTTTTCTTGTGAATAATGCTTTAGAACTCTTCGAAGGAATGGGGAATCTAAATGCTAAACATTATACTAATTATCCCCCCATGAGCCAATTTGGATATTGGCTTGCGACCATCTTTGGTAATCATTCTATTCTAGTAAGTGTGATCACCATGAGAACTCTGCTAATTGCAGCAGACATCGGAACTTTTTTTGCTGGAATAAAACTTTTAAAGCTACTAAAGCTTCCCGCAAAAAATATTGGCTATTATTTTCTAAACCCTTTTGTTATCATAGAGCTAATAGGGAATCTTCATTTTGAAGCTTTAATGGTTTTTTTTCTTGTTGTGAGCCTCTATTTTATATTAAAAAAACAATGGGTTTTAGGAGGAGTTTTATTTGGCCTAGCAGTTAATGTAAAATTACTCCCCCTTCTTTTAACTCCAATTTTTGCGAGATTTTTTTTAAAACAACCTTTACAATCATACCATTCCATCCAAAGTTTTTTTTTGAATGAATGGAAGTCCATATTGAAATACCTCTTATTCGTTTGTTTAGTTTTAGGTATTAACATATTACTATTTACCCCTTTTATTACTCCTAAGCTGATTTCTAATTATGGTAGCTCTGTAAGCCTATGGTTCAATAGCTTCGAGTTTAATGCTAGCTTTTATTACATAGCTAGATGGATCGGATATCAAATCACTGGTTGGAATGTGATTGCAATCACAGGTAAATTACTCCCTGCCGTTGCTGTATTAGGTATTTTCTTAATTAGCATCTTTAGAAAAAATGAAAAGGTAGAAGTCTTAATACCTAGCCTACTTTTCGGATTTACGCTGTACCTATTGTCTAGTACTACAGTTCACCCTTGGTATTTAGCTATACCTTTAGCTTTAGCCTGTTTTACTAACTATAAATTCCTCTGGGTTTGGACCATCGTAATTATTTTTTCATACAATGCATATAGTGATCCTAATCACTGGGAAGAAAATTTGTGGTGGGTTGGATTAGAGTATTGTTTTGTATTTCTTTCTATCCTCTCAAACAACTCATTTATAAACACCCACAAAGACACGACAAATCAATAGTTTTAACGGATTATCTACGATCATCTTCCCTGTTTTATGAGTATATTTAAAGAACTCCAAAATACTTTAATTATGTTAACTACTAAACATGCTATAAAACAGCTCATTGCTGATTTAATTGGAAAAGACTCGCACAGAGGAATAACGCTTACTTATGCCTGGTTAGCCAATCAATTTGGCCATTTTTCACTTGGAGCCTTACCAACTATTTTTCTTGTAGAATTATCAAAACATTGTGAAGGAAGTGTTTACTCAATATGTAATATATTCTCTACATCTCATCCTAAATTTTGGGCTATTAGAGTATCCCTTTTTTGGTTTTTTTTTGAAATTTATAATTTTTTAAAACCACTTTTAACGAGAGATAAAGGTAAAGACATCAAAAAGAAGCACCCTTTCAAACCTGAATGGGTTAATATTAGTTACGATACCATTATCGATATTCTTTTTTTTACTTTAGGTTCTTTTTCTATAAATCTTTGGTTGTCAGGATTTTCAACTAAAGAACTTATCATCCCTACAATTTTAGCAGTTATACTAATATTCCCTAGTGTAGATTGGTATTTTACAAAAATGTATCAACAATATGCCAAGTACCCTTTTCAATTTAGACTTGCACAATGGAACAAACAAATTCTAGACGATCACCGAAAAAAAATATTAGAATTTCAAAACCTAGATACTACAGGAAACCACCTATTACTTTTCGGGGCTAAATTAAGTGGAAAAACTAGTTTAGGAATTGGTATATGCAATGAACTTTCTATTAAAAAGAAAATTTGTTATTACACGACAGGCACAAAAATTTATAGCATGTTTCTTGAAAACCAATATAACGCAGTCAACCCCAGTCATCCTTGGTCTTGGAAAGAGGCTGATTTTCTTATTATAGACGATATTAACCCTGGTTACCCTTTTGATCAGGAGATTGTTTCTGCTAAAGATTTTATACATTACTTAGACTGTTTTGACAATATACCTTTAAAACCTAATAGAGATCTAATACGAAATAAAAATATCATTTGGATTTTAGGTAATTGTGGCAAAGATTCCAATCCCAGAGAATGGGTTATGATGTTGATCAATCAACTAGGTGTTCCTGAAAATAAATTACACTCCATATGCCTTTAACTTCTATTTAAAGGTAACTCTATTTTTACGCTAGTACCTTTACCTGTAAAAGAATTTAAAACAAAACTACCTCCAAATGCTAATGCTCGCTCTTTTAACCCTCTTAAACCAAAAGAGGAGGACTTAATTTTTTCAGAATTAAACCCAATACCATTATCTTCTATTTCTAGAATTAATTTATCTAAATAGAATTTTAATCTAATTGTTACTTTTGTAGGGTTTGCATACTTCAATGCGTTTGTTGTAAGTTCGGAAGAAGCTTTAAAAATATATTTAGCAGTGGCCTGAGGGATACCCTTATCTAAACCACCTTTTTGTTCTAATTTAAGCTCTACAGCTGTTACAGTATTCATCCTTTCACAATAATCTTCTATAGAAGACAGAAGGTTATCCGAATTCACGTTAGGAACATACAATGAATTCAACAAAAACCTATAGTCCTTTCTAAAGGCTTCTAAAATAGTTTCTATATCAGGGGTCAAAACCTCTTTTGTCATTAATCTCAATTTTAAAGCTTCTAAATAACCACTAAAAGAGTCGTGAACATCATTAACAATTTCATTTTTCTGTGCTTCCTGATTATTAGATATTTTTTCTTGAAACTCATTTTTTAATTTTGAATTCTCTTCTTCTAAAGCTACTGCCTCGAATTCTTTATCAACAGATTGCTTAATCATATAAAAGACAATTACAATAACTTCTATCAATATCCCTAAGTACACAGATTGAAATAAGAAATATGTAATTGTTGTATCAAATTGATTTTTAAATTCTCCTGTATTTGCAAAAATTCCTAGAACTGGCAATAAAAATGCTATAAAAAGGTAAACTGGTATTACTTTACTAAAAACTAAGATAAAATGTATTGCTAAAGAAAGAAGAGAAGCATAATTTAAAACCGATTGAGCATAATATTCAATATTATAAATATTCCCTACAAAGCCATCAAAGATTGCATAAATCACTCCCAAAAGACAAGCAATACTAATTGTTAAATAAACCCATTTACAGAATTTTGTTTTCGCCGTATATTGATAATAGTTTCTAAAAAATTCAGAGAGTGCCATTGTAGAGAGCAACATAGCTACGTGATCCAAACCATATTTCAAAATCCACTCATTAGGAAGTATCCATTGACTAAACACCCCTGTACTAATTAGATATTCTAAAATCAATAATGATAAATGAATCACATACCAAAGCACTGCATAAACCCCCTTGTATAAAAAAAGAATTGTGGTAGAAACCAGTAAAACGAAAAGACTAATAACATAACCTCCTATAAAAAAATAGTCTCGCTGTTGTTGCTTCGCAAATTTCCTGTCATCGTATGAATACAAGTTAAATTCCGTTCTGTAGCTTAACTTATCTTTGAATCTTATAAAAACTTTTGCTGGAGTCTCTATCGGTTTTATTTCTATTAATGGGAAACGATAGTAATCTACATTCTTTAGGTTACGTTTTTTTTGAAAAACGTTGTCTTTATATAGATAGAAATTTAAAGATTCAAATAACGAATTTTCAATTGATATAAGGGATCGTTTTTCTAATTTCGGTATATCGATCATAACCCACCCGGCCTCTTTACCTTTTAAGTTTTTATATGTTTCCAAATTGAATTCACTACTAAATTCACCTTGATTATATCGGTCTATTACTTCTGAAATATTTATACTATTATCATATCTATCCAATCGATAAATATTTTTTGCTAGACTAAATTGTGCTAACGAATAAGTATAGATTAATAAACAAAATAGAAGTAATCGTCTATTTATTTTTTTTAATATCATTTCTGCAATAAAATACCATTGTCAAAACCAAACTTTATTAAATCCGCAATACGTCTCGTATTGGTCATCTCATAAAGCTGTCTTTTATGTGTTTTAAGAGAACTAACCGCAATATTCAACTCTTCTGCAATCTCGTCTTCTGTTTTCCCTGCATAGTCGTAAAGAGCTTTAAGAATTTTAATCTTGGTATCAGTAAACACAACCCCCTTAATCTCAATTAGTTTTTTAGATTTCCTTTTTTCTACCTGACTACTGCTATTATTATGGCAATTTATAATTGTATTATGAAAATTTTTAAATGTATCATCTTTACTTAAAAAAAGCTCTACATCATATTTATCCGCCATAGATTTGTTATAAGAATCACTTAAAGACGTAAGTATTATCACCTTAAAGCTATTAGGTTTTTTGCGAATAACATTTAGATAATTTATAGCATTATCTCCTTTAAAATTCACATCTAAAATCAAAATATCAAAACTATTACTATTACTATAATCAATTAGGTCCGATAAATTGGATATTACTTTTTTTACACAAATCCCTTCTTTTAGCTGTAAATTTTCACTTAATGCCTCAGCAAAAAACAAATTATCATCTGCAATAACCAATTTTATATCATTATTCATCTATTTAGCCATCCCCTGAAAATCACTTTGCTTTTTGTTTAAAGTATTGATTTTATTGATGTTTTAAGGTGTTTTAGAATTGAAAAACTGCTTAAAAGGTTGTATTTTAAAGTTGTAAAAAAATAGAATAACCCCTTAAAAGC
>CALFUO010000228.1 GCA_937929895.1 uncultured Aquimarina sp. | reverse complement strand
ACCCAGACATATTAGAAGATAAAGTTGTAGGTCCGCAGGCTAAAGAACTTTTCGCAGATGCTAAGGCAATGCTAAAACAATTGTTAGAAGAAAAGTGGTTAACAGGTAAAGCTATTTTTGGTCTATTTGAGGCGAATACTGTTGATATTGACGATATCGAAGTGAAAGCAAATGATCAAGAATATATATTTAGAACACTTCGACAACAATTAAAGAAGTATAAGGGTAAGCCAAATTTTGCTTTATCCGATTTCGTAGCTCCTAAAGAAACGAGTAAACAAGACTATATAGGTTGTTTTTGCGTAAGTACAGGCTTTGGTACAGCCGCGAAAGCGAAGGAATTCGAAGCGAATTTAGATGATTATAATTCTATAATGGTGAAAGCATTAGCAGATCGTCTTGCAGAGGCTTACGCAGAATATTTGCATAAGGAAGTGCGAACAAAGCATTGGGGCTATGCTGCTAACGAAGGTTTAACAAACGAAGAGCTGATCAAAGAGACTTATAAAGGAATTCGCCCAGCGCCGGGATATCCTGCTTGTCCAGATCATTTAGAGAAATTAACGATTTGGGAATTACTGAAAGTAAAAGAAACAATAGGAGTAGAGCTTACAGAGAGTATTGCTATGTGGCCCGCCGCTTCTGTTTCGGGATATTATTTCGGAAATGAAGAAGCGCGTTATTTTGGTCTTGGGAAAATAAAAGAAGACCAAGTAGAAGACTTTGCTAAAAGGAAAGCGATCGATTTAGATTATGCGACCAAATGGTTAAGTCCAAATATAGCAGATGATTAAAAGGAAAAAGCTTTCTATACATGTGTAGAAAGCTTTTTCCTTTTATTAAGACACCTTTAAAAAACGATTTGGTTTTAAAGCATCTTTAATTTTTAAGGCTATTTCTTTTGGCATAACCCAATAAATAGAATATAAGAACTCATTATGTGCTATTAACCCAGAATTATCCAATTGAAAACCTTCTTTTAGAGCAAATTCCTTTAAGTGAATTTCGAAATGTTCAGCAGTTCTTTTTGCGGCAGGACCTCGAAAATCCCAAAGTGCTTTTACGATTGTTTGTTCCATACAATTTAAGTCTTGCGTAACTACGCGGTTTTGCTATTTTTGTGGGCTCTATCTAATTCGTATATGAAAACTCGAATTTTATTTCTTTTAAGTGCTAGTTACCTAGTCTTATTATCTTCTTGTAACAAACTCGGTACAGAAGCCTCTTCGCCAGTGGTTGCAAAAGTACACGATAGTTATTTGTACGAAGAAGATTTAACTAGATTTAATTTCCCCGAAAACTTAAGTGAAAAGGATAGTATTAGTGTATTAATACGCTTGGTAGACGAGTGGGCAACCAAGCAGTTATTGGTTCATGAAGCAAAAAAAAATATGCTTCAAAAGCAAAGAGATGCGTATAAAAAATTAGTAGAGGAGTACGAATTAAATCTTTTTACAGATGCTTTTAAAAATGGGTATGTTACTAAGAATTTGAATTCAATTATAGCGCCAGAAGAAATAGAAAAATATTACAAAACATACAAAAGTAATTTTTCTACAAACGAGACCTTAGTTAAGGTACGTTTTATAGAATATCCGAGTAATTATAAAAATTCATCTGCCACAAAAAAAGCTTTTAATCGTTTTAATGAAAAAGATCGAGAAGAATTAGAAAAGGCAAGAGCCTCTTTTAGACAGATTTTTTTGAATGAAGATAATGATTGGATTAGTTACGATTCTTTACAAATACTAATACCAAGTCTTAAAAATTTAAAAAAGAATAAAGTTTTAAAAACAAATAAGCTGATTAATTATAAGGAAGGAAATAGCAAGTTCTTTATAAAGTTCAATGATATACTCAATACAGGTAGCCCTTCTCCTTTAGAATATGTAGAAGAACCCATAAAACAGATTATTTTAAATAAAAGAAAACTTGCTTTAAAGAAGCAATTAGAATTAGAAATCCTAGAAGATGCCAAACAAAAAGAAAGTTATCAAATCTATTAATAATATATTCCTTACCCTTTTTGCTATTTCTGCAATTACAGTGCAAGCACAAGAAAATTCTCGAAAAAAAATCGATGGAGTAGTTGCTGTTATTGGTGATTTTGTAGTGTTAGAAAGTGATATAGATAAAGCCTACGTAGATTTAAAGAATCAAGGAATTAATACTTCCGAAATCAAGCGTTGCCAGCTTTTAGGAAACCTAATGGAAACTAAATTGTATACGCATCATGCCATCCAAGATAGTATTCCTGTTCCGGATGCACAGATCGATGCGCAGGTTAATCAACGTATAGATTACATGAAACAAAATTTAGGAAGCGAAGAGAAGATTCTAAAATTTTACCGAAAAGACAATATGACTGATTTTAAAAAGGAATTAGGGGAAGTTCTAAAAAATCAAGCATTATCAAGTAAAATGCAAGAAAAAATTGTAGAAGAAGTAGCTATTACTCCAGACGAAGTAAAACAATTTTTTAAATCGATTCCCAAAGACGATCGCCCAGAAATCGGTACAGAAATTGAAATGTCACAGATCGTGATTAAACCTAAGCCAGATGTTAGTGCAGTAAAAGAGGTAGAAGACCGTTTAAATAGTTTTAGAAATGATGTTTTAAAGAATGGAGCTAGTTTTGCTACTAAGGCAGTATTGTATTCTCAGGATCCAGGGTCACGTTCTACAGGAGGGAAGTATGTGATTTCACGAAAAGATCCATTTGCTAAAGAATTTAAAGAAGCAGCGTTTAGATTACAAGAGGGAGAGGTAAGTAAACCTTTTAAAACAGATTTTGGATACCATATAGTTACTGTAGATAAAATCTTGGGACAAAAAAGAGAAGTAAGACATATTTTATTGGTTCCAGAAATTTCTTCGGAAGTGCTGAATAAATATAAATCAGTATCAGATTCCCTTAGAAAAAGTGTATTAGACAAGAAAATTACTTTTATTAGTGCGGCACAGCAATATAGTGATGAAAAGGAAACAAGAGCAGATGGAGGTATTGTAATTAATCCAGTATCAGGAGATAAACGTTTTGAACTTACAAAATTAGACCCTATATTGTACGAACAAGTATCTGATTTAGAAGAGGGAGGTATCTCTAAAGTGCTGGGTGAGCAAGATAGGCAAGGAAATAAGTTCTTTAAGATCATAAAAATCGACAAGAAAATCCCTGATCATATTGCAGATTTTGGAAGAGATTATATTAAAATCCAAGAACTTGCACTTAAAGAGAAAAAGTTAAAAGCTATTAAGAAATGGCAGAAAGAAAAGATCATTGATACTTATATAAAAGTGAGTAAAACCTATAACGGCTGCGAATTTCAAGGTGGCTGGGTAAAAAAGTAATCATTCATGTCAGACATTCAAGCTGTTGCACAGCTAGTTGAAAAGCACAAAAAGCTTAAAGAAGAAATTTCTAAGGTAATTATTGGTCAAGAAGCCGTAATAGACCAAGTTTTATTATCAATTTTTTCAGGAGGTCATGCTTTGTTGGTTGGAGTTCCTGGTTTAGCCAAAACATTAATGGTAAACACCATTTCTAAAGCTTTAGGCTTAGAATTCAAAAGAATTCAGTTTACGCCAGATTTAATGCCAAGTGATATATTAGGTAGTGAGATTTTAGATGATACCAGAAAGTTTAAATTCATTAAAGGACCTATATTTTCTAATATCGTATTAGCAGATGAGATCAATAGAACACCGCCTAAAACACA
>CALFUO010000227.1 GCA_937929895.1 uncultured Aquimarina sp. | reverse complement strand
TGAAAAAGTTAGGCTTCAGAGTATTGTTTAATGTTATTCCTTTAGATGCTACTTTAATACAGGGGTCTCATGGGCGAACTAATGTTTTTAATAATGAAAAGCCTGTACTAGCGATAAAAGGAAGTTCTAAAGAAAAGATTACAGGCATAGAGGTAAAAGATATTATCCTATCATCTATTTTCGAGTAATCGTTTGATGTGTAGCTTTTTTTAATCAAAAGCCATCTTTAAAAAATTCTGTCTTAGTACAATTGTACTTGCCTGACACTTTTTATGACTGAATTGAATAATATGTGCTGTTACATTGAGTTTGATTCTTTAGTAATGAAAATCCAAGGAAGCTTAAGCCATTGATCGTAGAAAACGCTTCTTTTCATTCAATGAAAGATATAAAACTACCAGATAGTATATATTGATAAAAGTTCCTCTATACTGCTTAGAGTTCAACTGGATAAAAAAAATGGTAGTCAATGAAATAAAAAAAAGTAACAATGAAAATTTATAACTCATTTAAATAAGTCATCTGACAAAATTGAAAACAAGATTCTTCAATTAGAAGATCAATTAACGAATTTATCTAAGTGCTTTTTGTAATGCATTTAAAGACTAAATGGGATTATCATTCCTTTTGTCTGAATTTTATATCTTTGATTTAACGTTAAACGACGCATGCTATTTTATGTTTTAGGACACGAAATGTAAGCTTTTAATAATTCCCATGCTTCTTATTTTATATAAGCTAAATAAGAAGCATGGGATTTTTTTGACTGCTAAAGCTGTTGTGTTTATTTATTGAATCTAACGAAATGAAAAAAAGTACAATTCTATTTTTAGGATTTTTATTAAGTCATCTTTTAATATTTGGTCAAGATATTTTATTTAATAATGATTGGCGATTTTTAAAAGGAAAAGCAGAGAATGCTGAAACTTTAAACTTCGATGACTCTCAATGGCGTATAGTAAGCCTTCCGCATGATTGGGCTATAGAAGGGCCATTTAGTAATGATTATAATGCACGTTGTGGGGGACTTCCTTTTCATGGAACAGGTTGGTATCGGAAATCTTTTACATTAGATAAGGCAGACAAAGACAAAATAATTCGTATTGAATTTGAAGGAGCAATGAAATCTTCGGATGTATGGATTAATGGAGTTCATTTAGGATCTCGTTGGTTAGGGTACATAACCTTTGAATATGAACTTACGAAACATTTAAAATTTGATGGAACAAAAAATGTAATTGCTGTTCGTCTTCAGCCCGAAGACTTATCATCACGATGGTACCCAGGGGCAGGGCTTTATAGAAAAGTATGGTTAAGAAAAGATCACCCAGTTCATGTAGCGCAGTGGGGGACTTTTGTAACGACACCAACAATAACACCAGTAAAAGCTGTGGTGCAAAATGAGACTAAAATTGTAAATCAAAGTAATACAGCAGCAGCAGTTAAAATAACTCAAGAATATTTCTCTCCAGCAGGTAAAAAAGTAGCCACGGCAGTAGAAGAAACTAGTATTAAAGGTCAATCGACTTATACTTCGGGTACATGGTCTGCAATTAAAGCACCTATTTTGTGGGATATAGATAAGCCAAACCTATATCATGTTATTACTAGTATCTACATGAATAATGAAAAGATTGATGAATACAAAACGCGTTTCGGTATTCGCAAAATTAAATATTCTAAAGAAGGCTTTTTTCTAAATAATAAAAAAGTGCGTTTTAATGGGGTTTGCTTACATCATGACAACGGAGCACTTGGGAGTGCTGTGTATAAAAGAGCAGACGAAAGAAAATTGCAAATACTAAAAACTATGGGGGTTAATGCAATACGTACAAGCCATAACCCTCCTTCTATAGAGTTTTTGGAAGTTTGTGACGAGATAGGAATGTTGGTAATCGATGAAGCCATGGATGGATGGGGAACTTTTAAAACAGCAAATGGATACCATAATGTATTTGAAGAAAATATAGAAAAAGACGTTACCGACTTTATGTTGCGAGATCGAAACCACCCTTCTATTGTTATGTGGAGTTTAGGGAATGAAATGGGAGAACAAAAAGACGCAAAATATGGTTGGAAAACGGCAAAACGTATTCACGATATAGCTAAAACCTTAGATAAAGGAAGACCAACAACGGTAGGGCTAAATAATTACCCTAAACCTTTTGTAGGTAATTTAGCACAACAAGTTGATGTGGTAGGAATGAATTACAAACCTCATTATTACGAAGAAGTGCAAAAAGACTATCCAGATCTTATAATTTATGGATCCGAAACAGAGAGCACCTGTAGTAGCCGTGGTGTTTATCATTTCCCTGTAGAAAAATACAAATTGCATAAATCTAAAGAGCTAACAGGTTATGATATCATTGGGCCGTCATGGGCATACCCTCCAGATGTAGAGTTTTCGTTTCAAGAAAAAAATCCTAATGTATTAGGAGAATTTGTATGGACAGGATTCGATTACCTAGGAGAACCAACTCCTTACGGAGGAAAAGATAATTCAACAAATGGATATTGGAATGGAGACTGGCCAGTACATGGTTCGTTTTTTGGTATAGTTGATATATGTGGATTTCCGAAAGATCGTTACTACTTGTATCAAAGTCAATGGACAGAAAAACCTATGATTCATCTATTACCGCACTGGAATTGGAAAGGAATGAAAGGAAAAGAGATTCCAGTAACCTGTTATACAAATTGTGATGAAGCAGAACTTTTTCTTAATGGAAAATCTTTAGGGAAGAAAATTAAGGGAGTAGATTTAACAGAAATCCCCGTTAATTTTACAGGGCACAAACCTAAAACATTTCAGTCTAAATACAGGTTAACTTGGAATGTTCCATATCAAAAAGGAGCACTAAAAGTAGTGGGTTACAAGGCAGGAAAAGAAGTAGTAAACAAAGAAATTAAAACTGCAGAAAAGCCTGCGAAAATTGTACTTTCTGTAGATCGCTCTAAAATAACAGCAGATGGCAAAGATTTGGCATACGTTACGGTAAAAATTGTAGACAAAAATGGCAATTTTTGCCCTCTAGCCGATAATTTAGTTACGTTCGATATTTCTGGAGCAGGAGAAATTATAGGTGTAGATAATGGAAATCAAAAAAGTTTAGAATCTTTTCAGGCTACACAAAGAAAAGCATATTATGGTATGTGTTTAGCCATAATTCGTTCAAATAAAACCAAGGGAGGTATTACAATTACTGCCAAATCTAAAAATTTGGATGACAGTACAATTTCAATAAAAACACAATAATTAAAAGCAGGTATTCACCTAAATCACCGTTAAAATGAGAGAAAATTTAAAGAATATATTTTTATTTTGTGTGTTTGGCTTACTCTTAGGGTCATGCCAAAAGAAAACTACATGGGATATTCAAGAATTTGGAGCTGTCGCTAACGACAGTACTGTAAATACTAAAGCGATTCAGAAAGCTATCGATGCATGTAGCAAAGCAGGTGGGGGGACAGTACTTATTAAAGATGGGACTTACACATCAGGAACGATACTTTTAAAGAGTAATATCAATCTTCATATTGCTGAAAATGCTACATTATTAAGTAGTATTAATCCAAATGATTTTGTTCCGATAGACCCTTTTATCGATGCAACAGGACAATATAGAGGACAGTGTCTAATTGGTGCTATGGATGTAGAAAATGTATCTATAACAGGTAAAGGGACAATCGATGGAAGAGGAGAAAAATTCTATCCTAAAGAAGTAAAAAAAACATTGCAACGATTAGGGATCAAAGAGAAGAAACACGATTATTCTAACTTAATATCAAAAAATAATCGTTACGCTGTAAAAAAAATTAGGTATGGAAATCGACCTTTTTTAATTCGTTTTGTACGTGTTAAGAATAGTATTTTTAAGGATATCAAACTACGACAACCAGCAGCTTGGACATTGCATTTTTTTCAGTGTGACCAATTTTTAGTAGATGGTATCGATATTCATAGTAAAGCCAATAGAAATAATGATGGTATCGATATCGACTCTAGTACAAATGGTAAAATTATAAATAGTCATATTAATTCTGATGATGACGCTATTTGTTTTAAAGGTACGAGTGCAGCAGCAGTTAATAATATCTATGTAGAAAACTGTAAAATGAGTAGCGGTTGGGGAGGAGTTAAATTCGGTACTGAATCTATGGGAGACTTTAAAAATATTACAATAAAAAATTGTTCTATTTATGATAATAGAGGAGGAGGAATTAAAATTCTAAGTGTAGATGGTGCTAATATAGAGAATATAATCATCGATCATATAGATATGAAAAATGTCGATATGCCTATATTTATTCGATTAGGAGAGCGAGGATTGAGCTATAGAGGAGAAGAACAACGCCCTGTTGGAAGTATCAATAACGTAAAAATTTCGAATATCAATGCTGTGACAAGGTCTATAGAAGATTCGCGTATAAAACCACCAGCAGGTATTTTTATAACAGGAACTCCAAACCATAAAATCAAGAATGTTTCTATCGAAAACGTAAATATAAAGTTGCCAGGAGGAGGAACAAAAGAGCTTAAAGAGCGAAAGGTGCCAGAAAATGAATTCATGTATCCAGAGTATACTAAATTCGATGGAGCTTTGCCAGCTTACGGGTTGTTTGCTAGACATATTAGCGGCTTGAAAACAACAAATGTAGTTTTCGAATTATCAGAAAAAGAAGAGCGTGCAGAAACATTATTTGTTGATGTTAACGAATAAGAAATACAACTAACCATTTTTGAATAAAATGAAAACGAATTTATTTTTAATGCTCATATTAGCTTGTGCTAATATTTTCGCAAAATCTAACCCAAAACCTAATGTACTGCTTATTTATACCGATGATCATCGATTTTCGGGAGTACATGCTCTAGGAGGGCAAGCAGTGCATACTCCCAATATAGATTATTTAGTACACGAAGGTGTTGCCTTTACAAATACTTATTTAATGGGAAGTTTTAACGGAGGAACTTGTGTACCTAGTCGAGCACAATTACTTTCGGGAAGAAGATTGTTTAACCTAAACCAGATAGGAAGAACAATTGATATGGAGTATCAACCCATAGGAAGAACATTTCAAAAAGCAGGATATCATTCTCATGTTGTAGGGAAATGGCATAACGATAATAAATCTTTAGGAGAGATGTTCGACACAGGTGGTCCGATAATGAGTCGTGCAGGATACTTAGCAGATCATTTTCGCATGCCATTATGGGATTGGAGAGCAGATGGTAAGTACAAAAAGAAAGAAGGGTATATCTATGTCTATGACGAAAACGGAAATATCCAAAAGCGAGGTATTGCAAAAACAGACAAAAAGGGAGCTTTTTCAAATGAAACTACAGGGCCTCATACATCTGAAACCTATGCTACTAGTGCTATTCAATTTTTAGATAATTATCAAGAAAAGAAGAAGCCATTCTTTATGTATCTAGCGTTTCATGCACCTCACGATCCAAGGCAGGCACCTAAAAGATTTAAAGATATGTATCCAGAAGATCAGATACAACTACCGCCTTCTTACGTAGCACAGCACCCTTTCGATAATGGGCACATGACCAATAGAGACGAAGCATTGGCACCTTGGCCAAGAACACCAGAAGTAGCTAGAAAGCATTTGTCAGATTATTATGCGATCATTACTCATTTAGATGAACAAATAGGTCGTGTTATAGAGGCTCTTAAAGCCAACGGGCAATATGAAAATACACTTATTGTACTGTCAGGAGATAGTGGTTTGGCTGTAGGAAATCATGGATTAATAGGGAAACAAAATGTTTATGACGAAGATGGAATACACGTTCCTTTTATCATTTCAGGAGGTTTAGCACCACGCAAAGGAAAACGATACAATGCGTTAAGTTACATACACGATATATACCCTACAATATGTGATATAGTAGGTATAGATGCACCAGAATCTATCGATGGGAAAAGTCTAAAACCTGTTATAGAAGAAAAACAAAAGCAAATTAGAGATTATACATATCATGCCTATAGACAACACCAAAGAGCTTATCGAAAGGATGGATATAAACTTATTGAATTTGTACAAGCACCAGATATAAACAGAAAGAAAGAAAAATTTATTTCGGGTAGCAGGGTTACATTACTTTATAATATAGATAAAGATCCTTGGGAAACAACAAATCTTGCTTTTTTACCAGAGTATAAAGAAGTTTTAGAAAGGATGAGAAAAGAAATGAAAGAAAAGTCGATAGAATTAAATGATGAACCTACGCATTTAATGTATCCATATAATTTTTGGGATTTCTATACATCTAATGAGTGATGTATAACCTTGTTATATCACTGGAATGAGATCTTAACGTTTTTTGTTTAGACGATTCCTGTCTTTACAGGAATAACAAAAGGGATTTATGTCCATAACTTTTCGGATTGTTCTGTAAATATTAAATAGAACAGTATCGTATATCTTTTCTTGGAGGTTTTACTATATCTACACTGTTTAGGTTATACCCTCTAATAATATAAGGCTGTCCAATGGACAGCCTTTATTATAACATATAAAAAATGCTTATAATAGTACTTTGAAAGTTTTGGTGCTGTTTCCTTGATTAATAACAACTATATAAATACCATCTAAATTTTTGTTATTAACCTTTTGTCCCAAAAGATTGTAAATAGCCGCAATCTTACCTTGGTTTATTAAAATTTTTCCATTTGTAGTCTTAATATTAAATTCATCTAGCTTGGGGTTTGTAGAATTGCTTAACAGAGAAGCCCGAATGGTAAAGTCTGAAGTATATACATTATCAATATAAGATTGAAAATTATTATTACCTGTCCACATAGAATTATTAGCAACAGCTGCTAAGATTTCAGCTGCTGTTCCCGTGGTGTTACCAGAGTACCAAATGTTGTCGTATTCATCATCTGATCCAGTTCCTGCTCCTGCAGCTACCGCAGTTACTCCATTTATTAACCCTTTGGGTAATGCAGATGTTTGTGAATTAGTAGCATCGGATTGCCATGTACTACTATTACTTTGTATTGCGAAAATAAAAGTGGGTGAGGTTGCTGTGCCCTGGTATGCTATTATCTGGTCACCTGTAGTTGCTAGTGCATTTAATCCCTGAGAAAACCTAGTGTCACTAGTAGTCCCTGAGACTGTAATTAAAGTACCTTTACTATAGAACTGATCTGCAGTAAATGTAGATATACTTTCGCCCCCTCTAAAACTCCCAGAAGCTAACCAGCCGTTATCTGTAAAATGGATAACGGTTCCAGTAGTAATATCTTTCAACAGCACAAAGGCATATTGATCTGTAGAATCTCCTTTTAAACCGACAATGACAAGATCTCCTGCTGATAAAGTAGTTTGTGCAAAAGAAATAGTTGTAGCAAATAAAGCTATTAAGAGAGTAATTTTTTTCATAAAGTTTTATTTTCGTAAATATTACTCTAAAAATAAATTAAGTTTTTATATGAACAGTTAGTTGTAAGAAAAGACCATGGATTAACGATATTTTTATAGATAATCAGAAATAAATCAGAGTTGAACAGTTAAATTATCTATATATTTTTGGAATTTGATAGTCTCGAAATTTCTCGGTATAATCGAGAAGAAAAAATAAAAATGGTTTAATAGAAGAAATAATACCCTTTTGAAACTTACTTTGTTTCTTGATACAGCAACTTCATTTAGAGTGGTGAATTAATGATTTCGACGAAGAATGTGTTGCTTTTATCATTTTAAAGTTCCTTATGAGGCAAAAGCATATTAGATTTACAGTAGGCTTCAAATTTTAAAAGTGAATTCTAAAATAAGATAGTATCAAGATTTTCAATACATAATACCATTTCTTATATGAATTTACCGAATTAAAGATGTGCCTCTAGAAATTCTACGTCGGCATAAAAAAGAACCGTAGTATGTACTAAGCTTATCTTTTCTGACTTGTATAATTCCTGAATTCATATAGGAAATGATATAACCAGTCTCTTCTTAACAATGCTTTATTGCATTAACAGGATAATCAACAATATGCTTTTTTCTGCTAAATAGTTCTTCTTAAGTTATAATAATAACTTTATCACTAATTATTATGGCATCATCAATAGTAAAAAGCAGGACTCCTAATTTTTTTATCATTTAATTAAATCATTCAAATATAATGAAGCCGCTTATCTCTATTTTTGTACCATCTAATTAATGATACTTCTTATATTATCGCTAGTATTTACATCCATATTCCATTTTGTAAAAAAGCTTGTCATTATTGTGACTTTCATTTTTCCACGTCATTAAAGTATCAATCGAAAATGATCGATGCTATTTGTGATGAATTAATACTACGCAAAGTAGAAGCGCAGTATTGGAGTGTAGAACATATTTACTTTGGAGGTGGAACCCCTTCATTATGTACTTCCGAAGAAATCACTAAAATTTTAGAAACGATTTATCAACATTATGAAGTTGTATCAGACCCAGAGATTACACTAGAAGCTAATCCTGATGATTTAACTTTTAAAAAAATTAAGGCACTTGTAAAAACAAATGTTAATAGGTTAAGCATTGGTGTGCAGTCTTTTTTTGAAGAAGATTTACAGTTAATGAACCGCGCTCATAATTCGAAAGAAGCTTTACAAAGCATTCAACAGGCTCTAAATTATTTTAGTAATATTTCTGTAGACCTTATTTACGGAATTCCTGGTATGTCATTAGAAAATTGGGACAAAAATATTCAACAAATACTTAATCTTGCCATTCCGCATATTTCGTGTTATGCATTGACTGTAGAAGAAAATACTGCTTTAAAAAAAATGATCGCGAACAAAAAAATAGCCCCTATTAATGAAGATTTAGCAGCTAAACACTATCAGCATTTAGTCGAGAGACTTAGAAAATCGGGTTATATTAATTACGAATTTTCAAATTTTGGCAAACCAGGTTTCTTTAGTGGAAATAACACAGCCTATTGGCAAGGAAAACCTTACATAGGTATTGGTCCTTCGGCACATTCATTTGATGGAACTTCTCGCAGTTGGAATGTAGCCAATAATGCTAAATACATTAAAGCTTTGGAGGCTCAACAGCTTCCTTCTGAAAAAGAAATACTAAGCACTACCGATAGATATAATGAATACATAATGACAGGATTACGTACCCAATGGGGGGTTTCTAAGAAAAAAGTTGAAGAGATTTTTGGAAGCATTTATATAAATTATCTAGAGCAGGAAATAATTCCATTTGTAGAAAAAGGGCAGCTTAGAGAGAAGGATGGAAATATTTATTTAACTCAAGAAAGCAAATTTATAGGTGATGGTATTTCGAGCGACTTATTTTTTGTAGATTGAATTTATGTTAGCAACTATTACCATAGATAATGAAATGATCGAAGTAGATCTATCTAGTCCCTTAGATATTTCAATCCCTGTTCAAAATAAAGGAGGTGTTAATGCTTGGTATGTAAATCAAGCAGAAATAGAACCTCAACAATTAGGTGATTGGAAAGGAAGTATAGAAAAAGGGGCTTCTGTTAATTTTAATCGCATAGCCTTCAATCCTCACTCTCATGGAACGCATACTGAAAATATTGGTCATATTTTATCGGATGTGCCTTCTGTAAATGAGACGCTAAACCAATATTTTTTTAAAGCAACTTTGATTACGGTAAAACCTACACGAAATGAAATCGATTTTCAGATTACTAAATCCATATTAGAACATTCGATAAAATCTAATGACCTAGGTGATGCTTTAATCATAAGAACGACTCCTAACAGCTCAGTAGCAAAAAAAACAAAAGACCATAGTCACACAAACTGGCCCTATTTCACTAAAGAAGCTATGGAATATATAGTCTCTTTAAAGGTTGAGCATTTATTGGTAGATACTCCTTCTGTAGATAAAGAAAAAGACAATGGTAAATTAGTAGCACATCATACCTTTTGGCAAACACAGCGTTATATTCGATTAGAAGCCACCATTACCGAATTTATTTTTGTTCCAAACGAAATTAAGGACGGTAGCTATTTGTTAAACCTTCAAGTAGCTGCTTTCGAGAATAACGCAGCACCTAGTAGACCTATACTTTTTAAATTTGAGTCATAGCTATATTAAGAAATCTTGCATGTAAAGCATTTCCGTTATTATTGATGACATATCGAAATCGTATCGTGTCATTCGCATTCAAATTATACATCAAAACACCTGTGCCTCCCCACCAATCTATATTTGGTAAAGAAGCAAACCCTCGTGTTAAATAACCTATCAATACATTGTTTCGAAACGCACCAATAATATATTTTGTGTCACCAGCGGGCATATTACTGGTCGATAATTCTGCAGATAGTAGATAAGTGCCTGCCTCTGACACTCGAATACTTGCTGTTGCTGGCACGGTGTAAATACCTCCGACATTTACCTGAATATGTGATGCATTAATAGGAAAATCGAAATAACTATTCGTAGCATTAGGTAATAAATTATTATTACCGCCAACAGATCTATTCAGTACAATGGTTTTTCTAATATCTTCAGCTAACCTTACCCAAGCTGTACCATTGAATTGGTATAAAGCATTCGTATCATTATTGAACACAATGGTTCCTGCTTGAATTCCTTGAGCAGTACCACTAACAATCATATCTGAGTTAGATACCTGTGGAATTCCCATTAACCCGCCTGGATCTAACTGAC
>CALFUO010000226.1 GCA_937929895.1 uncultured Aquimarina sp. | reverse complement strand
AGTAAAGCTGCAGAAGAGGTGTTCCCAATTCCCATCTCGCCAAAGCCAATAGTATTGCTTCCTTCATCAAATTCTAGTTGTACCAATTCGGCTCCTTTTTTTAGAGCTTTGTGATATTGCTCGCTACTCATTGCGGATTCGTGGAGCATATTTTTTGTGCCTAAATCAATTTTAGCATCGATTAGATTTGATGTGTTTTCAAAATGATGATTGACCCCTGCATCAATAATTTTTAAGTCTAGATTATGTTGTTTACAGAATACATTGATGGCTGCCCCTCCATTCAAAAAATTGTAAACCATTTGCGTTGTTACTTCTTGCGGGTAAGCATTTACCTCGTTGTCTTTAGAAATTCCATGATCTGCAGCAAAGACAATTACAGTAGGCTTATCTAAACTAGGAGTCGTCGAATTCTGAATTCCTCCAATTTTTAGCGCTATACTTTCTAAATCACCCAAGGCCCCCAATGGTTTTGTCTTGTGATCTATTTTGTGTTTCAAAGCTTTGTAGATTGATGTATCTACAGGTAATATATTGAAGTATGTTCGTTCCATAGAGGTGTTTTGTCTTGGTTTATTCTTTTGTAAATGAAGAATTAGTAATCAAAATATTATTTATCTCTTCTCTCTTCTCCATTTTCTATAACACATCATTTCAATATTAAAGGGAGTCCACTAACCATAAAAGTAGCCTTATCTGCACGTTCTGCGATGTATTGATTTACCCAGCCTTGAAGTTCTGTAAACTTGCGTCCTACTTCAGTTTGGGCATGTAACCCCATTCCAATTTCATTAGAAATGATAATTGTTGTTGCGTCTGCTTTTTGGATAAGATCAATCTCTTTTTTAGCCAATTCTAAACAGGTCTCGATATCGTTTTTAGTATCTACATAAAAGTTCGTTAACCAAAGTGTTACACAATCCATTACATAGGTCTTTTTATCTTCTAGATGACGAGCAATTTCTTTTTCAGATTCTATTGTTGTCCAGTGGTTGTTACGATCATTTTCATGACATTCTACACGTTTGCTAAAATCTTTGTCCCAAACACGGGCTGTTGCAATATAGGTAGGGAATTCACTTAAATTTAAAGCTAAATTTTGAGCATATTTACTTTTTCCCGAACGTTCTCCTCCTGTGATGTAATAAATCATTCGGCAAAGATGCCTTCTTTAAAATTAATCACAAAACGAATATTTTTTCGAGTGTTTAAGATGTATACCATTTCATAATTGAATTTACCGAATTAGAAAACACCTTTTGAAATTTTAATTCAACATAAAAGATTACCGTAACTACAGGGCTATTTCATTTAAAACTTAGTGCTTTTTCCTTATAATCTCTATCAAGAAGAATATTAAGTCTCTTTCTTTTTTCTTAACCCCCTTAAAATAGAAAAAGCACCCCTTAAAAAGAGGCGCTCATCGTAGTAATTTGGGGGTATTTATCTTCTACGGTAACTTCCGTTATTATTCGAGTTGTTACTTCTTGTAGCGTATTTTCTAGAAGAAGTAATAGTTCGTGTATTCGAAGAGTAACTTCTATTTGGTTGTACATCTTTTTTACGATATACATACTTATTATTCGTATTACTACGACTACTGTATGTTCGGGTATTCGCAGATCTGTTATCTCTAGCTTTGTAAACTCTTCTATTTGGAGAGTCTTTGATCACTACCTTTTTGCGAGGAGTGTTTACAACAACACGATTGTTGGTATACTTTCTAGGAGACTCAACAACAGCTCTATTGTTCGAATATCTTCTAGGTGTCTCTACAACCACTCTGTTGTTAGTATATCGTCTAGGAGTAGATACTACAGTTCTCGTATGCGTAATTCTTTCACCTGGATGGTAATAGTTTCTAGAACGATACGGTCTATGGTAGTAATTTGTATGATAATTTCTACGGTACACTACATAGTCACAGCGACGAGGTGTGTAATATCTTCTATAGGGTCTATTGTATACTACACAACGTGTTGTTACAGGCACACGGTAGTAGCGGTGGTGGGGGCGAAATGTATAATTGATATTATAATTATTAACATAACCGCTACAGTGTGTAACATGTCCATTATAGGTAATATGTAAGTTTCCGATACCAGAAACTAATCCTGCATGATTGTAATACAGATGTACGTTACCAATACGTCTTACTTTTCCGAAATAATCGTAATCGATCGTTGTGTTTTCAATTTGTACGACAGCACCATAATCATCGTATTGTACAAAAGCGTCATAATTATGACCCGTATTAAAACTAAAATTGATATTCCTAGTATTGATACTTACATGCCCGTAATTACGAACAGGATTTAATATGTTAAAGTCAAACTGCCCGTCTCTAAAAACAGCATATTCAACTCCGTTTTCCATAAATACAAATGGTTTGTTATAGTTGTCGTAGGCACTAGCCGAAAAGCTCATCAGCAATAAGCTGGTAAATAAAAAAATGACCTTTTTCATAATCTTGGAGTTTTAGTGGAACTTCGTTTCATTTTCTGAAACCTACACTAAAACGTTTTCAAACAGCGTGCCAAAAATAGATTATGGTGATTAGTAGTTAGTTTTTAGTAGGTTATAATGTCTTTGTTTTGTTGGAATTTTCGAATGAGATTAAGAATTAAATAAAATGTATAAGGTTTTATCAAAAAGGTTTAAAAGAGTTTTATATTTAATGCTAACCAATTAAATATTTACAAATGAAAAATCTTTTTACTCTATTCCTTCTAGGAACCTTTCTCTTTAGTTGTCAATCGAAAACGAATAAACAGCCCGTTTTATTAGCTAATAAATTAGTGAATACTGCTGCTGTAAAAGATAGTATTGTTTATAGTTTTGCTTTTGTAGGGTGCAATCGAGTAGGTAGACATAACAAATATAAAGTAGCCGCTGCTGATTCTTCGTCTGCTAACCTATCGGCTTTAAAACGTATTTATAATGATGTATGTAAGCTTACAAGAAAACCAGATGCTTTTTTCTTTTTAGGAGATTTAGTAGTGGGTGAAACAAACAACACCGAATTGAATACCCAATTAGAAGGATGGAAAAAAGTATATCATAATACCTCATTAAGTCCAATTTCAACAAGTGGAATCGAAATGGTAGCCATACCAGGAAATCACGAGATGTTGTATTACGATCAAACCTCTAATTCAGAACTTCCGTTAAAAGGATCTACAAAAGTTTGGATGGACAATATGAAAGATTTCATCCCGAAAGATTCCAAACAAGCACCAGGAACGGACAACCAGATGACATTTTCTTTTAAAAGAAAGAATGTTGGTTTCATTTTTATGAATACAGATACCTATAATACGAATGAAGAAGAAAGTCAATTACCTGTTGACTGGGTAGAAAGAGAATTAGATACTTTACAAGCGGATACTACTATAAAACACATTTTTGTGCTAGGGCATAAGCCTTATTATTTAGGGCAAACCCCACAAACAGGACATGCGGGTATTGCAGATTCGGCAACATCACTTTGGGGAAAAATGGAAGGAGTTGAAGCTTTAGCTATGCTATCTGCTCATGCACACACCTATGTTCCTAGTCAAATCAACGGAAAAGTACACCAGATCGTAGCAGGAAATGGAGGGAGTCCCTTAGATTCTCATGGTACGTCTTGTCCACAGACATTTGGATATTGCATTGTAAATGTAAAAATAGATGGTTCGGTAGAAATGATAGCAAAAGGATATCAACCAGGTATGCCATGTTACGAGCCGGTTCCTAACAATCCGTTTGTAGTCAATCCACCTATCGAATTGAATTGGACGAAGCAATTGTAAAAGTTTCAAAAGGTCTAATTATGAAAATTAATAATGGCGTGCCCTTTCAGGTCGTGCTTTCGTTCATACTCCTCGCTTTTTGATGACTTCAGCTATCGCTCAGCCAACAAAAAGCTGTGGGGTAACCACTCAATCACTCACGCGGCATATACCTTTATATTGAAAATATAAGCTCTATTGCTACCGCTAGTTTTTAACTAGTGGCTACCCAGTTGATAGAAAATTCGACGTAGTCATCAGTTAAAAAACTAATGATTTCAGGGGATTCACATTAAGTGTTATCAAAAGTCTTAATACGCTGTACTGACTACTTAATACTGCGAGCTACGCTCGCCTTAATCAAAATTATTACGGTCGGCCAAGGTGTGCCTTTTTAGAATACGATAGCTTTCTCTAAGTACATCTGGGTCGTCTTTCATTTTCCAAAGAATATCACTGGCTCTTTTTCGGGTTTTCTTTTCTTCTACAATAGGTAAAGGATAATCTTCTCCTATCGTTATTCCACAGAATTGTTGCTCCATTGGAGGCATTAGGTGAGGTTCGTGTATGTAACTTAGTGGTACGTCCTTTAACTCGGGAACCCACTTTTTTATAAATTCAGCTTCAGGATCGTGTTTTAGACTATTCTTTGCAGGATTGTAGATACGTAGCATATTTATTCCAGTTTCACCGGCCTGCATTTGCAATTGAGGGAAATGAATACCAGGCTCGAAATCAAGAAACATACGCGAAAGGTGTCTACTAGAATTTTGCCAAGGTTGCCAAAGATTATGCGTGTAGAAGGATACTAATAAAGCTCGCATTCTAAAATTTAGATATCCAGTAGTATTCAAACAACGCATACAGGCATCGACTAAAGGAAAGCCAGTTCTTCCTTCGACCCACGCTTGGTGGTATTGTTCGCTAATACTTTTCTTTAATTTATGAAAACCCTTGTTGACACTTTCGTATTCCATACGACATTCCATTTCAAATTTTTGAATAAAATGTCCTTGCCAGCGTAAACGAGAAGTAAACCCATCGATATTTCGCTTTCCTTTAGCATCAGGTCTATAAGCCTTTGCATATTGCCATACTTGTCGAATAGATAGACACCCCCAGGCGATATAGGGAGACAACCTACTACAGCTTTTACGTCCCAGTTCTGGTTTAGAAATTAAACTGTTGTAATCTAAATAGCGTTCTCCTTCGAAGAATGATTGTAAATATTTTAGAGCTAAAGAAGTTCCTCCTTTTTGAAAAGGTGTTTTTTTAGGAGTGTGTAAATCCTCAACCAAAAAGGCTTCTTCTACTTTAGTTAGTGTTTCTAAAGGAATTAATTGCGAACTCCCAAGTACTGGGTTGGCTTGAGGTTGAAGCATATAATGTTCCCATTGTTCGCGCCATTGGTTTCTGTTTTTAAGACCGCGAAGAATTCCATTGATCGTAAATTCTTCCCATTGGATAAGATTGTTTTTACAGAAACGTTTTACGGCTTTATCTCGATCAAAAGTCAGTCGAATTCCCGTCTCTTGGTGAGAGTACATATTTTTGATCACCCAAAACTGCTGCAATTTACTTAGGGTATGGATCACTTCGTCACGAACTGCTAATACTTTGGTATCGTATTGTGATAGTAAAACATTCATATCACGAATAGATTCTTTGATAAAATTCCAGTGCCTTCTGCTATAGTGAGGGTCTTGGATCAAAGAATTTTCAAACACAAACAATAATAAAGTAGGTAAGCCATTATTCATAGCTTTTTGTAAAGGTGCGTGATCGTGTAAACGAAAGTCTCTCTTCAACCAAACGATATTTATTGCGGGTTTTCTGTTCATACTATAATATTTAATTCTTTGTCACATTGAGTGATTTCATGGAGTGAAACGGAATGAAATTGTATCGAAATGTCCTGTCTTATTTCTCGATAAGATTTTTCTCCATTCCATTTCTAAAAATCACTCGAAATGACAAGAGTATTAAAACAAACTAGGCTGTAACCACAAACGCTGAAACTTTCCTTGCGGATCGTAGCGTTGTGCTTGTAGGTCTACGTTAAACTTTCGATCTCGGGGATCATTTCCTACTCCAGATACATACATCCAATTACCGTAGTTACTATGTACATCGTAATCCAAAAGCATGCTTTCGAAATAGGCAGCACCTATTCGCCAGTCGAGTTCTAATTCTTTGGCGAAATAGGAAGCTACGTTTTGTCGACCACGATTGCTCATCCATCCTGTTTGCCTTAACTCGATCATGTTCGCATCGACGAAAGGTTTTCCTGTTTCCCCATCAATCCATTTTTGAATTTGTTGTGCATCTTTAGACCATTTATAGTCTTTTTTTAGAATCCCCTCTAGTTTAAAAATCTTTAGCCATCCCCCGAAAATTACTTTATTTTTTACCTGAGATACTGATTTTACTGGCGTTTTAGGAGGGTTTAAAATTGAAAAAATGCTTAAAAGGTTGTATTTTAATGTTATAAAAAAAAGAATAACCC
>CALFUO010000225.1 GCA_937929895.1 uncultured Aquimarina sp. | reverse complement strand
TCGACGTTGTCGGTGATTCCGTCGTTGTCGCTGTCGAGGTCCAGCGTATATCCTGATCAAAGAATCCGTAATCTCTATGTCGCTTGTAACGTTTTGCCATACCTCAATATCCGAATTTATAAACAATTTTTCAAATTATTGAGTTTTTAGAGATGCCCTAATGATACTTGCATTCGTACACCTTGCTGTATTTCGAAGAAAGGAGACCAACTTGCTTGACCCACAACTGTCATGTTTGGCTCGTCGTAAGCCAAAAAAGTCAACAAATCTTCTAATTCCTTATCTAAAACTTCAATATCCCCCATATTAATGTTATTTTAGTGATTAGTACCGTACAATATACAATACTTGTATTGCAAATCAAGGATATTTCAACTTATTTCTTGTTTTTTGTATCGCAAAAAGAAATACAAATCAGAAAATCAGAAAATGAGAGAATTAAAAGAAATACGAGAAATTCTAAACCTTAATAGTATTACTGGCTATAAAATATGGAAGGATACTAAGGGTATGATTACCGAAGCCGGAGTAAACAGAGTTTTAGATGGAACTTCTATAAATCCAAGGAAATCAACATTACACATACTTAGTAACTATATTGATGATTTCCTAGACTCCGATAGTAATAAGATGGATTCAAATAAAGAAACAGAATTTTTTACCTCTAATATTTGTGAAACGAAAAACAATCTATCTAAAAAAGATCTTAAGGCTTTTTTATATATACTAACACATTACCAAGAGGTGTATTCTAAAACTGAAACTTATAGACTTTTCGAAGAAATTATTAGGCTAGATGAACGTAGCGCTGTAAAGAAAGAATATATGGCAAAAAAAATCGCTTTAGAAAAACTAAAACTACAAGAAAGTCAATCTACGATATCTAATAAAGATTTTAAAGTTTCTAAATCGTAGTCTGATAACAATACATCATCAATTAACTTTTCGTCTACTTTCATTCCTTCTATTTTAGAAAGCATTTCTTTTTGTTTTACTTTAAGATTGACCTGCATTTCTAAATCATTTATAGCCGATAAGATTTGTTCTCGCACCTCTCTACTCAATGTTTTTTGCTGTTGATTTTCTTCCATAAAAAAAACAATACATTTATTAAAAACACTCCTACTAGTCAGCTTTATTAAAGAAAATATATGCATACTCAAAGCTAAAAAACTCTAACTTCTTAATCAATAAAGAAAAGACAATTCTTTTCATTATTGATTATTAATTTTTGTTTCTAACTGCTCTATCTTTTTTTCTGTTTTACTCAAAAACTCTACATCATCCTCAAAAACCGAAACCTCTTCTTTTTTACTATACCTATAACTAACCATAAAAACAAAAGCCAGAGTCACAAGCCCACCATAAAGATAACAAACAACATGACTAGTTTCAGGATATGGCAACACTATATAAAACACATTACTAACAAAAGCAGTAGCACTTAAAAAAAAAGACCATCTATAAACTCCTAGAAAATAGAATAGTATTATCAGTGCAGCAACCAGATTACTCAGAAAAAATCCACCAAAAAAGAAGTAATTATTGACTAATTCGCTTTTAAAAAAATACCATATTAAGTGCCCTGATTCTAACACCAAAATTGGCGCAAAAAGATTAATAATAGAAAGACAAAACTTCATTCTATTACTATAAAACTGAATTCTTACTAATCTTAAAAACTTATCAAAACCCTCCATTTGTATTCATTTTCTTTTTCAAGAATTTGATCTTAACAAAAAAGAAATTAAGCTTAGACTCTAACTCTTTTCTACTTTTATGTTCCCTATGCAATATAACCAGTGTAAAAAACAAATAAAACAATAATAGCACTGTGATAACTACCAAAAAAGAAATCCACCAAACTGAATTATAATCTCCATATGAATCTCCCATAACTCTTGAGTTTAACTGCCAAAACACTTCTGTAATTTGCATTCCTAGAATAGGGACTAGAGACAATTTACTACAGTTAAAATATATACATATACTAACAATGGAAGCCGATAAGTATATTCCAAACTCACTCAGAAAACTTCTATAACTAAAAAAACCATTAAAATCATTGGCACATTCCCAGATCGGATCATAGTAATCATCCAAAACTAACCAAGGTAAGTAATGTA
The DNA here is from genome assembly GCA_937929895.1 of uncultured Aquimarina sp. GTDB lineage: Bacteria > Bacteroidota > Bacteroidia > Flavobacteriales > Flavobacteriaceae > Aquimarina. The sequence continues at coordinate 11,063 of CALFUO010000225.1, read as the reverse complement.
ACAAAACACACAACAACGGTAAAATAGAAATAAGACTTCTCGAATTTAAGTAGTTCTTATGAAACATATCAACCTAGTTTGTTGCAATTAGAAGATATTTAGTGACTCTGAAGGGAATCGAACCCCCAACCGCTGGAGCCGAAATCCAGTGCTCTATCCAGTTGAGCTACAGAGCCATTTTATTAAATAAATAAAGCCTACGTAAAATAGACTAGCTTACTTATATTAATTTGATAATTTTTCTTTTACTATTTTAGAAATAGTTTTTCCATCAGCTTGACCAGATAACTTAGCTGAAACTTGCCCCATAACCTTGCCCATATCTTTCATGCTAGCTGCTCCTGTAGATTGAATTACAACTTCTACTATTTTTGTTACTTCTTCTTCACTCAATTGAGCCGGCAAGAATTTAGATATTACTTCTGCTTGTACTAATTCGGGACCTACTAAATCTTCTCGACCTTGTTCTTGAAATATTGCAGCACTGTCCTTACGCTGCTTCACTAACTTTTGAAGCAATTTAATTTCCTGATCTTCTGTCAATTCTTCTTTAGCTCCTGACTCTGTCTGAGCTAAGAGTATTGCAGATTTTACTGCTCGAAGTGCAGCCAAAGCATCTTGATCTTTAGCTTTCATTGCTTCTTTCATAGCAGTCATTATATCTTTTGATAAACTCATATTTTAGTTCTTAGTTTATGGTTTTGGGTTTATAGTATGACAAAAGAACATATTCTTCTCATTGTCTATTGTCTATTGCAAAACTACTAATCTACATTATCGTGTAGAAAAGAATTGTTTTTACGAATTTGAATATCTCCGTTACTATCTGTGCTTACCGAAGTTCTAGAAATCTTTGTATCCTCTTCTCTACTTTGTAAATCTAGCCCTTGACGTTTCCAAGCCGGCTCTTTTTCTAATTCATCAATATTAGCAGCTGATCCGTTTCGAAATTTGTAGTTGAATTCTTTCATATTCATCTTACGCTTCTCTGCTCTTGCTTTTAATAATTCTGAAATCGGACTAGAAAGCGGAGCTTCTGGAACTTGTTTTTTAGGAGCCTCAACTACAGGAGCTTCTTGCTTGATTGTAGTTTGAAAATTCTCTAGTTCATCAATTGGTTCTGATTTTTCTTCAAACCCGAAACCTGCATCAAAACTATCTTCCTCGTCTTCCAAAGTATATCGAATAACCTCCTCTTCTTGATAAGATACACTATCTACAACCGGAGTCTCTTCTTCAACTACTGGAGGTTTTGCTGTTTCTCCACTCATTGGGAAATCGAAAGTTAATGCCATTTGTTCTTCTTGAACCGGAGGAACAATTTGCTCTGCATCTACAATTTCGATATCCTTAGCTGATTCTACATCAATGATGACAAAATCATCCTCTGCGTCTAATGTCTCAAAGCTTTGTAAATCATCTTCTACCACATTAACAATAGTATCTTCAACTATATTTACTGGAGTCTCTACCTTTTTAACTTCTGCTACTGGCGTTTCTACGATCTCTTGCCCTTCTTCTAAAGAAACCACAATACGATCTTCCTTTTTTGCTACTACTTCGATTGGCGTAGTATCAATTTTAGGTATACTTACATGCCCTGTATTCTTAGCAGATAAGTCTTGTTCTGCTTTTTGATCATCGTTTAAATTATGAATGATTTTTTTAGTTTCACCAGACACAAACTCCTCTTGCTGATCTGAATTGAAACCTGTGGCAATTACCGTTACCGCAATAGCATCATCTAGACTTTCGTCATCTCCAACCCCCATGATGATGTTAGCTCCGTAACCTGCTTCTTGCTGGATATAATCATTAATCTCTCCAATCTCATCGATCGTAATTTCGTCTTTACCTGAAACTATTAGCAACAATACATTCTTAGCACCGTTGATTTTATTGTCATTCAATAATGGTGAATCTAAGGCTTTTGAAATTGCAAGATTCGCTCTTTGATCTCCTGCTGCATTTGCCGAACCCATAATAGCTGTACCACTATTACTTAAAACGGTCTTAGCGTCGCGTAAGTCAATATTCTGCGTATAGTGATGTGTAATTACTTCGGCTATTCCGCGAGAAGCTGTGGCCAAGACTTCGTCTGCTTTCGCAAAACCTGCCTTAAATCCTAGATTCCCATAGACATCTCGAAGTTTATTATTATTAATAACAATAAGAGAATCTACATTGGCACGTAATTTTTCGACACCTAACTGAGCTTGCTCGTTACGCATTTTTCCCTCGAACCCAAAAGGGATGGTAACGATACCTACTGTTAAAATATCTAATTCGCGCGCCATATTAGCAATTACAGGTGCTGCACCAGTACCTGTTCCACCCCCCATACCTGCGGTGATAAATACCAATTTGGTGTTTGATTGTAACATTGCAACAATCTCTTCGCTACTTTCTATTGCGGCTTGTTCTCCTACTTCTGGATTTGCTCCTGCACCTAAACCTTCGGTTAGGGAAACCCCTAATTGAATTTTATTAGGAATCGGACTATTTTGTAATGCTTGTGCATCAGTATTACAAATCACAAAGTCTACACCATTGATTCCCTGCTGAAACATGTAATTGATAGCATTGCTACCACCTCCTCCGACGCCGATTACCTTGATCACGTTTGATCTATTTTTTGGCATATCGAATGCGATTCCTCCTGAAAAATTATTTTCCATGATTTGTATTATTTTGGGTTCTCTCTTATTCTACGTTATCCAAAAACTCTTTAAACTTATCTCCCCAACGTTCGAAAAAACTCTTTTTCTCTTCTAAAAACTTGTCGGTACGATCTTCGTGCATTCTTTGCTCTGAAGATACTTGAGGCTCTTCATGCTCTTCAACCTCTGACTCTTCGCCGACAATCTCTTGTTGTTGCAGAGGGACTTCGTTCTTTTTTTCTTCTACTATTTGATTCTCACTAAAGATCTGATCTTTAATCTCGTCCTCGTAAGTTCTGCTATTCGCTTCTAGACCTTCCATTACTAATCCAACAGCGGTCGCATACATTGGACAAGTAATTTCTTTCTTGCTAGTACCCGAAAGGTGTTCGTTTGGATACCCAATTCTTGTATCCATACCAGTTACTAGCTCTACTAATTGTTTTAAATTCTTTAATTGTGCTCCTCCTCCGGTTAACACAATCCCTGCAATTAGTTTTCTACTATTATATTCGTGCCCATAGTTTTTAATTTCCTGAAATACCATTTCTACAATCTCCACTACACGCGCGTAGATCATTTTAGATAAATTCAATTTCGAAATCTCTTTTGGCTCACGACCTCTAAGCCCCGGAATACTAATAAACTCTTTCTTTTGACTATCGAAAGGTACTGCTGAACCAAATTTCACCTTTAGCATTTCTGCTTGTCGTTCTATGATTGCACAGCCCTCTTTAATGTCTTCTGTAATTACATTACCTCCGAAAGGAATGACAGCAGTATGACGAATAATACCATCTTTAAAAATTGCTAGATCCGTTGTTCCTCCACCTATATCAATCAATGCCACACCAGCTTCCTTTTCTTCTTGACTTAAAACAGCTTTAGAAGAAGCTATAGGTTCTAGTGTAATATTCGATAGATCTAAACCTGCACTTTTTACACAGCGACCAATATTTTTGATGGAAGTAATCTGTCCTACCACGACATGAAAGTTCGCTTCTAAACGACCTCCATACATACCGATTGGCTCAGTAATTTCAGTTTGTCCATCAACTTTATATTCTTGTGGCAATACGTGAAGAATTTCTTCTCCTGGTAAAACCGCCAGCTTGTGCATTTGACTACAAAGTTGATCGATATCCGAACTATCCATTACTTTCTCTGCGTCCTCACGAATGATATAATCACTCTCTTGAGTACTTCGAATATGCTGACCTGCAATCCCTACGGTTACCTCACCGATTTCGATTCCTGATGCTGCTTGTGCTTCGAATATCGCTTTTTGGATGGATTCGATAGTCTTGGTAATATTATTTACCACACCACGATGCACCCCTAAACTTTTCGATTTCCCTACGCCAAGTACCTCTACCTTTCCATATTCATTGTAACGACCAATCATAGCGACGATCTTTGTCGTACCAATATCTAAACCTACTGCATATTCTGGCCTCCCTTTAATGGATTGTAATTGCACCGTAGACTCTCCTACCTGATTTGATGTTACTTTCTCGTACATATCACTTGGTTTTTTACCTTCAAGTCGAATTGCTTGTATTGATTTAGCAATCCTTCTTTCTGTGCTTTAACAAAAAATACTTTTAAATTTTCTACTTTAATTTCGATATCCTCTAGACCTCCAAAAACAACATTGGGTTTCACACTTCTTAGATCTAAAGAGAAATCGTTTCCTTTTAAACATGTTATTCCAACAACATTCTGTGTCAAAAAATCATCTTCTTTAATTATATTCAATAGTTGTAATAAATCATCTTTCGAATCTTTATTAAAACCGTAAATCATTGGTACTCGAACCGCTACTCTTTCGGATAAAGGCATCAAATCACCTGTATCACTCAAATATTTTGGTTTACTCGAAAACAATCGAGCTACCGGTTCGTGTTCTTCGACCACCACATCAACTTGATGATTTACTGAATGATAAACATTCACTCCCTTAACATGTTTTAGAGATTGTATTTCTTGCTCAACCTCTTTCAAAGCTAAAGTTTCTTTCTCCTCATCGCTTGTAACCGCTTGGTTTTGTTTCAACAATTTATTAACGGTAACTTTACTTATAAATCGATTTTTTTGTTCGACAAAGTGCACATTTGACTGCTGAAAACCACGTTTTTCATTACGTTTACTCGCAAACGCATATAAACCCATCAGCACCATCACTGCAAAAACAATTCCTATGCTATATTTAAATCGTCGCACCTTCTAATTGTTCTTTTATTTTCTTCACTTCTGCACCAATATCACCTGCACCAATTGTTACAATTACCTCCGCATCAGTTCCCGATATTTCTTCTAACATAATCTCTTTCGAAATCAATCGCTTGTTTTCGTTTTCAATCATAGATAACAACCATTCTGAAGTTACTCCTTCAATTGGTAATTCTCTAGCCGGATAAATATCTAGCAACCAAATCTCATCGAATTGAGATAAACTCTTTGCAAAATCTTCAGCAAAATCTTGTGTTCTACTAAACAAATGAGGTTGAAAAACTCCTAATAACTTCTTACCAGAATGCATTTCTCTTACTGCTTGATGTAGTGCATTAATTTCAGTTGGGTGATGCGCATAATCATCAATAAAAACTACTTCATCCGTTCTTATTTGATAACTAAACCTTCTTTGAATTCCTTGGAAAGACTTTAATGCTTTCACCAACTTCGGTACCTCTACCCCATATTCTAATGCCATGGCCATCGCCGTAATAGCATTTTTTAAATTATGATGCCCCGGCATGGTTGCTTCTACATTTTCAATAATCCCATTCGGAGTTTTTAGATTGAAAATATAACTCCCGTTCTCTATAGAAATATCCTGCGCTTCGTACTCCGATCCGTCACCCAAACCAATCGTTATTCCTTCTATTGGCAATCCATTAATCACCAATAATTGATTCTTATTTAATACTGCAAAATCATTAAACGATTGTATCAGCGCATCGGCATTTCCATAAATATCTAAATGATCTGCATCCATCGAAGTGATCGCCGAGATATTCGGGTGTAAATTCAAAAATGATCTATCGAATTCATCAGCCTCTACTACAATAACATCATTACCACTACTGATATAATTGCTATTATAGTTTTCACTAATACCCCCTAAAAAGGCTGTAACCTTTACTCCTGATTCATATAGCAAATGTGCAAGAATCGTAGAAGTTGTCGTTTTACCATGAGTTCCTGCTACTGCAAGTGTAAACACGTCTCTTGTAATTAAACCTAAGACTTGTGCACGTTTTAACACCTGAAATTCATTCTCCTGAAAATAGCACAACTGCTCGTGCGCTGCAGGAATAGCAGGTGTAAAAACAACCAATGTTGTCTTAGGGTCTAAAAACTCAGGAGAAACCTTATCTAATTCACTATCGAAAGTAATCTGAATTCCTAAATCGATCAATGCATCTGTGATTTCCGTAGGAGTCTTATCGTAACCTGCAACAGTAACCCCAGTACTCACATAATAGCGAGCCAAAGCACTCATACCGATTCCTCCGATTCCGATAAAATAAGCACGTTCTATGTTCTGTAACTCTTGCATTATCTTTCTATCAATTCTTCTATTTGATCTACGATTTCTTTCGTTGCATTTGGCTTTGCTAATGCTTTATAATTTTGCCCCATTTCTACACACAATTCTTCATCTTCTAAAAGTGAATTGAACTGAGATTCGAAATCCGTTTCTATATTTTTTTCTTTCACCAATACTGCAGCTTTATTTGCTACAATAGCCTCTGCATTCTTCGTTTGATGATCTTCCGCTACATTCGGTGACGGAATAAATACTGTTGGTTTTCCTACCAAAGCTAGCTCTGAAACTGAACTTGCCCCTGCTCTAGAAATGATAAAATCAGCAGCAGCATAGGCCATGTCCATACGATCTATGTACGCTAACACTTTTACTTGTTGCTCTTCGTATGACTTATAAGTTTCAAAATAAAACTTACCACACTGCCACAATACACTTATCTCGTTCTCTTCAAAATACTCTTGACGATCTGCAATCATTTGATTGATCGCTCTCGCTCCAAGACTTCCTCCGATGACCAACAATACTTTTTTTGCATTCTCTAATCCAAAATGCGCTTTTGCCTTTTGTTGATCCACTTTAGTAGCATGCATCTTTAAAATATCCTCTCGAATAGGATTTCCTGTAATTAAAATCTTATCCTGAGGAAAGTATTTACCCAAACCATCATAGGCAACACATATCTTTTTAGCTTCCTTTGAAAGAATTTTATTCGTAATCCCTGGATACGAGTTTTGTTCTTGAATCAAAGTAGGAACACCAATAGCCCCTGCTACCTTTAATAACGCTGCACTTGCATAACCTCCTGTCCCTATAGCAGCTTGAGGTTTATATTTTTTTATCAATAAAAATGATTTCCAAAGACTACTTAACACCTTAAATGGCAACAATAAATTCTTTGGATCTAATTTTCTCTGTAATCCACTAATCCAAAGTCCTTCTATCGGATAACCCGCTTGAGGTACTTTTTGCATTTCCATACGATCCTTTGCTCCTACGAATACAATATTCGCATCTGGATATCTAGACTTCAATTCGTCCGCAATAGCGATCGCTGGATAAATATGTCCTCCAGTTCCTCCTCCTGATAATATGAATGTTTGCTTTTTCATATTGTTTCGCTTAAGATATCTAAAGGATTCAACTCTTCTTTTTCTTTTGGCTCTTCTTGCGCGCTTACACTTAACACCATACCTAGTGCCATGCATGTCATCCAAATCGACGATCCCCCACTACTGATTAATGGCAAAGTTTGACCTGTTGTTGGAAACAACTCTACAGCGACTCCCATATTAATGAACGCTTGAAACACAATAGGCAACCCTACACCAATCGCCAACAACTTCCCATAAGCATTGGTTGCCTTTTGAGAAATAATCAATATTCGAACCAGTATGATTAAGTAGGTAAATAGAATTAATAATCCTCCTACCAAGCCAAATTCTTCTACAACTATTGCATAAATAAAATCCGACGAAGATTGTGACAACAAATTACGTTGCTCACTTTTCCCTGGACCTTTTCCAATAATTCCGCCAGTAGCGATAGCAATCTTAGCATTTAATACCTGTACTTGTTCTTTTTTCTCTTTTTTTGTTCCATCAGCCAACACTTCATCTTTAGCCATAAAACTTTCTATACGCTTTATCCATGTATCTACACGGTTCGGCATTAGCTCTGGCTTCAATTTGTTTACTCCTATAAAAAGGGTTAGTAATAGAATTCCAGAAAGGAAAATAATCCCCAAATATCTTAATGGATACCCACCTATAAAAACCAAGGTAGCAACCATAACAAACATGATTGCCGTAGTCGAAAAGTTAGCTGGTAAAATTAACACCAATACTACTCCCACTGGCAACCATAGAGGCACTAAAGAATCTTTAAATGAATATTTCTTGTCAAAAACTCGCGCTAAATACCCCGCTACAAAAGTCAATAATACAACGGACGCCAAGGCTGAGGTTTGGAAACTCATACCTACAATTGGTATCGTGATCCAACGACTGGCATTTGCACTATCTATTGTTTTCCCCTGTAGTATGGTAACGATCAATAAAACAACTACAATAGGGAGAGCTATGTATGATAATCCTCTAAAATATCGATACGGAATTCGATGTATTCCATATAAAATAGAAAAACCTAGTAATAAGTGTACACCGTGTTTTATAAGGTACTTTAACGTATTTCCACCAACACCAGATCCTGAAAAAGCCAAATTACTACTTGCACTATACACAGGCATAAATGAGAACAACGCCAGTACTGCTATGGCTGCCCATAGTACTTTATCTCCTTTTATGTTTTTTAATAGTGTTTTCATTTTCGGTTTCACCGAAAGGCTTTCAGCATTGAGCTATCAGCTATCGGCTTTATTTTTTATCAGTATAGAGTAGCCAATATTAAGACTTACCCTCATCATACTGATGATCATTTTTTTTGGTTTTACTTCTTTTCTATTTAAATCTTAATACTTAATACTCTTTAATTAATACTTTTTTACTTTACAAATTTCTAACTGCTTCTTTGAATTGGTCTCCGCGGTCTTCGTAGCTTTTAAACAAATCGAAACTTGCACAACATGGCGACAACAATACCACGTCTCCTTTTTCTGAAATGTTATAAGCCATTCTAACAGCATCTTTCATAGATTGCGACTCTCGAATTTCCTCAACAGACCCTTGGAACGCTTCTATTATTTTAGAATTATCGACTCCTAAACAAATAACGGCCTTCACCTTTTCATTTACCAATCCTAATAATTCAGAATAATCGTTTCCCTTATCGACACCGCCTACAATCCAAACAATAGGCTTTTTGACTGCCTCTAATGCATAATAAGTTGCATTGACATTGGTTGCTTTGGAATCGTTGATGTAGTTGACATTTTTAATCTTTAACACATCCTCTAATCTATGAGATGCGTTTTTAAATGTCGATAAACTTTCTCGTATTGTTTGTTTACGGATCCCTACCAATTTCGCAATAGTTGCGGCTGCCATTGCATTCTTGGTATTGTGTTTTCCGGAAATAGAAATATCTGAGATGTTTCCTAATTCTTCTTCGTTGTCATTTAATTTCATGATGATCGTACCTTTTCTTAAACAAACTCCCCTCTCTAATTCTCGAGTAATCGAAAAAGGAATTCCTTGTGCGTTTGTATTGTTATTTTCTAAATATGTCGTTATGGTCTTGTCGTCTGCATCGTAGATGAAATAGTCCTCTTCTGACTGATTCATTGTTATGCGAAACTTGGAAGCCACATAATTCTCGAATTTGTACTCGTAGCGATCTAAATGATCTGGAGTAATATTGAGTAAAACAGCTATGTGCGGAGCAAAACTTTTGATTCCGTCCAGCTGAAAGCTGCTTAATTCTAGTACATAGTGCGAGCATTCTTGTTCTAAAATAGATTTTGCAAAACTATCTCCTATGTTACCCGCAACCCCTACTTTTTCTATTTCGCTTTGTAACAAATGACCTGTCAACAAAGTTGTTGTTGTTTTCCCGTTGCTACCTGTAATTCCAACAATGGTTGCATCGGTATATTCAGCTGCAAATTCTATTTCCGAAATCACTGGTACTCCTTGCCCCAATAATTTCTGAACTATTACTGCTTTATCTGGAATCCCTGGACTTTTTACAACCACTGTAGCCGACAAAATCTCTTCTTCCGTATGCTTTCCACTTTCAAAAGAAATTTCGGCTTCTTCTAATTGCAGGGCATATTGCTGCTTTATCTCTCCAAAATCAGACACAAAAACTTCGTACCCCTTTGCTTTACCCAACAGAGCCGTTCCGACTCCGCTTTCTCCTGCTCCAAGGATTACAAGCTTTTTAGTATTTGTATCTTTTTGTTTCATTATTCTTTCTAAATCCAGACTTCGCTTCTTGATTACCTTAATTTTAAAGTCACTATCGTTACTACCGCCAATAGAATTCCTACAATCCAAAACCTCGCTACGATTTTACTTTCGTGAAAACCTTTCTTTTGATAATGATGATGTAAAGGCGACATTAAAAATATCCTTCTTCCCTCTCCAAATTTCTTTTTCGTGTATTTGAAATAAGCTACCTGAAGTACTACTGAAGCATTTTCTGCAACAAAAATTCCACACAATAAAGGCAACAGCAGCTCTTTACGAGCCATTACTGCAATTACAGCTATGATCCCTCCAATGGTTAAACTCCCTGTATCCCCCATAAAAACTTGAGCTGGATACGTATTATACCAAAGGAACCCCACTAAACCTCCTGCAAAGGCGGCAATAAAAATGGTGACCTCTCCAAAATTGGGGATGTACATTACATTCAAATAATCCGAAAAAATAATATTACCCGAAACCCAAGCAAAGATGGCTAGCGTAAATACCATAATCGCAGAAGATCCTGCAGCTAAACCATCGATTCCATCAGTTAAGTTTGCCCCGTTAGAAATAGCTGTCACAATAAAAATGACAACTGGGATAAAAATTAACCATGTATATTTTTTCCAATCTTGATTGATCCACGTCAGTGCTTGAGAATAATCCAATTCGTTATTCTTGAAGAAAGGAATTGTTGTCTTCGTTGACTTTATCGGTTCTGTAAAAATTCTTTTTTCAGTTTGCGTCTCACTTTTTATCTCTTCCTTAATAGTTACTCCCGGATGGAAATACATCACAGTTCCCACAATAACTCCAAGTCCTACCTGACCAACTACTTTAAATTTCCCTGCTAAACCAGCCTTATTTTTCTTCTTTACTTTTAAATAATCATCTGTAAAACCGATCAACCCCATCCAAACCGTCGTAATGATTAACAAAACGATATAGATATTCTCTAGTTTTGCAAACAACAAAACAGGTACT
>CALFUO010000224.1 GCA_937929895.1 uncultured Aquimarina sp. | reverse complement strand
CTCCCGAAGGTATATAATGTGTCTGTTCTAGATATATAAGTGTTGTTACAGGATTAGAAGGATTCGAATCATCATGATGGTATGTCAAATCTCTAGGGAAATTATTAGGTAGATCAGAGCTATTTGCAGATGTCCAAGACATACCTTTATTAGTACTTCTGTACAATCCAAAATTAGTTGCCGTGATAAGGTTATTTGAGTTTTCGGGATCGACAATAATTACACCTACAGCTAAATCATCTCTATGTGCAGGGTCTACAATAACAGGTGTCCATGTAGTTCCTTTATTTGTCGATCTATATATGTGGCCATAGGCAATAAATCGATCTATAATTCCTTCAGGTTGTATACTTGTTCGACTATTATGATACGATTTTACATTCCAAAAGTCACCAGCACCTATATACCAATTATCGTCGTTAGAAGGGTCTACTGCTAACTCTGAATGTCTACCTTCTATTAAATCTTCTATAACGACCCAATTTCTACCTTTGTCAGTTGATCGATATAAATCCCCTGTAATATCTATTGCATATCCCAAATTAGGATCTTGATACGAAAATTGGATGTCTTGAACCCTTCGCATAAAAGAGCCGTTTTCATCACGTCCTTTAATTGTATTCCAGGTAACTCCATTATCATAACTTGCATATGTATTACTTAGGTCAGGAGCCATATAATATGTGTTTACATCTGTAGGATGTATCCAAAACTGTTCACAATAACCAGCCATTCCTGGACCAAATTGCCTCCATTCAAAATCAGGATTAGACGTTATTTTTTCTGATTTTAGATTATTAAAATAATTAGTATCTAACGTTTGTGCCCAAAATGTAACGGGGATCACAAAAAGAAGTAGTTTTAACAGCCTCATAAGTTCATGATTTCGTTATTAGTCTTAAATGTAAGTAAATAATTACCAAGACAATTACATTTAACTTTTCTTAGGTAGTTTCTTTTGTGTTATTTTCAAAAAATCCAATTCTCAAGAGAAATTCCTTCCCTCTAGGGAAGGTTAGGAAGGAGGGGGCTTTAAAAGATTTCTTTCAATCTCTCTTTAGAAGAGGGAACTATTTTTTTTGAAAATTTAAGATAACTGTGTTTGCTCTGTTCTAATACCATCCTAATTGAATTTACCGAATTAAAAGCACCTTTTAAGATTTTACTTCAACATAAAAAATTTACCATAGCTACTGCTATGCTATTTTTTTTTGTAAAACTCCAAAAATCATCTTTTTCTTTTAAGGCAAATTCAAATAAGAATTGGTATAACTCTAAACTTGGTTGCTTTTTTAGCCTAATTCTATGATACTACAATTCTTTAGAAAGTACAATCTGTTCTTGCTGTTTGTGGAAAGCTTTGTCTGTAAAAGTTTTAAAAGATGGGTAGTCTAATACGGAGAAGTAAGTTTCATTCATTTTAAAGTCATACATCAATTGAATTTTATTTCCAAAATGAGAGATGTTATAAGCAAATGACCCTTTTCCAGGATAGGTTAACTTCATGCCTTTTGGTAGTTCGGTTACTTTATATCCTTCAGGAACTTCAATAATTACCATAATCCTAGTATTACGGGGAAATAAATATTGTAAAGGATATTTTCGTGTATCTTGTTTAAACGGGTTGGCTCTATTTTCTAAGAAAAGTAAAGGATTAAAATAGATTTCGTTATCTAGCCAAGTGATGTTTTTAGAAAAGGTAAATCCGAAATCTTCTTTTACAGGTTTATTGAGTTTTTTTAATCCTTCTCGTTTTACATATTTAAGATCGTCAAGCTCATATTTTTTTGTTAAACTTTCTGCATGTGCTGTAGAATCTTTTTTTGTTTTTGTTCTGTGTCTAAAAGCATAATATTCTTTGTAAGTGCTTTTACAGGAGCCAGATATAGATGATAAACTCTCATTAAATTTGTAGTTCAGTACAATATCCTTGTGTGATAGTTGTTTGGGCTCTAGATTTAATCGAATAGCTTTTTTACTCTTAGATAAGAACATTGCTTGCCCTTGCCGAACATTGTTTGTTAAGATATTAGGCTTAGCTTTTTTGTGAATTGCATCTAGATAAGTCTTAGTGAGATCAGGGTTATTTACTTCAACAATAAAGTGATTAAAACCCCGATAATTAGGAAATAAATCTATTCTACGATCTTTCGTGGTTATAAAAACTGGTCTAGCATCAATCCCAGCATTTTGTAACATAGATAACAATATCATATTGATTTGACCACTGCTTCCGATTTTTTTTTGATAAGCTCCAGAAACACCCCCATACGCTTTGTCGCTATAATCTTTATTCCAACGCATTCTTTTTTTTACAAAATCGAAGATCAGGTTTACTTTTTCTTGGTAGTCACTAGTATTTTCTAATATAGACTGTAGGTCGTTTTTAAAATAATTTTTCTTGTTTAGCTGTTGAACAAAATCGGGATCTTTTAATATTTTTTTTAGTACATCACCCCATGTATACCCATAATTCCGAATAGTTTCATTAGGGTAATCGATAGATTTTAAAAAGAATTGTAGGGTAGACGTATAGTTCCAAACATTATCTACGTAAGGTTCTTTTGCGATAGCTTTTATATTATTGGCATTGATTTTAATCACCTTACTTTGGTAGTCAATATCTCTCGTTTCTCGCTTGTTTGTATATGTGTTTATGTAAGAATAATTATAGGTGTCATTACTTATATGGTCTGTCATATTTAGAACGTTTTCCCCTCTAGTTTGTATGTTAAATTTGTAGAAGTTAGGGATTTTGTAACTCGCTGTTTTGTGTAGTACAGGAATCCTCTCTTGAATGTAAAGAGATTCAATACTAATATTAAATGGTGAAAATTTAGAAAATGAAATTTCTACAATACTACCAACTTCAACATTGGGCATAGAGATAGAAGTGGTGTTCCTATATTTAGACTGTTCGGTTGTAAAAATCCCATCTTTTTTCAATACACTAGTTACAATTTTGTCACCTTGGAGGTTATAAGTAACTCCTTTAATTTTTCCAAGAGTTTCTTCTAAACCACTACTACTTTTACCTAAAACTTCTTTAAATATTCCATAAGATAAACCATCCTTTTTATAAATTTTAACTACTCGTTTATAGTCGGTAACTATTGTAAACCCTTGACCTTGATTGTACACATAGTATGTGTCTGTATTTTCATCTAAAACTGCAGCTACAGCATCAGGCTCTAATTCATTAGAAGTTTCCTTTAAAGCTTCTATAGTTATATATTTAGGCTTTTTTCCTGCATAAGATAAAAGGCTATTTAGGATTACAAATGATGTGATTAGATAATTGGTAAGCTTCATTATTTCTTTAAGAATATTAAAGGTTTGTTGTCGTGATTTGCTATAGTATTGATAAACTCTAGATATTTAAGGTAATCTTCTGCTTTTAGATATATCTCGTTCATTTTAAAAAGACGATTGATCGTAATTACATTGCCTTGCTGAGAAAAAGATAATTTATAAGTTCCTAAATCAGAATCGAGTTCTATGGGAGTAGGTAAGGTTTTCGGGGTTAAGTCTTCAGACAATGTTAGTTTATAGGTCGTTTTATAGGTCGAACCGCGTTGCACTTCGAAATCTAAATGCCGAGTAGTATTTTTCTCTTTGTACACTTTATTGAAAACACTCGGTTTAAAAAGCAAACGAGTTCCTGCCTTTTGACAATACTCGTCTATGGTAAAGTCGAACCTAAGATCTCCTATTGCGGTATCGTAATCCGTAGTAACATCTATATTGTTTGGTTTGAATGAACTAAGGTGAGAAAACCTAGATTGGATTTTTAGTGTTTTATTATCTGTTCTTTCGATACTTTCACAATCTCTATATTTCATTCCAGAGAATTGTTGAGAGACGTTTCCTGTTAAGAAGTTTTGAGAAGTTAGTTGAAGATCAATACTACTTGAAATCACATTATCATCAGCCGTATATTTCGTGGTTTTTTTTATAATTCCTTTTTCTGGGGTTAAGACCAATACATTTCTATCATCCGTAAAACCACCAATGAAACCAAAAGGATTCATTTGCGAAGTACATTCTAACCAAATGTCGTCTTTGCTTTCTTGAGGTAGATTCAAAATAATATGATTTCCCATTAAGGCCGAAAAATCTTCAGGGAAACTCTTTTGTTTATTCCCAGCATATACAACGCAGTAGTTACAGGGTATATTTTGAGAATCAAGTAAGGCTTTGGTGTAATTCGAAAGAGCTTTACAATCACCATAACCAGTTTCATCTACAGTTTTAGCAAGTATAGGCTGCCAACCACCAATACCTAATTGTATACTTACATATCGCGTTCGATCTTGTACGTATTTGTAAATGATTTTAGCTTTTTCAATATCTGTAGTAGCATTTTCAACTAATTTAGAAATATGATCTATCGTACTTTGGGGTAATTCCTGTCTTCCTTTTATAACACTATCGTATTGCCATTTTCCCATTTCTGCCCAGTTACTGGCCTTACCAGGTTTATTAATAAGTGTAAATTCATCTAGACTAAATTTCACAAAAGGAAAAAAGGAACTTGGGGCTCTTTTTTGATAAGCAACGGGTTCTATATCGTAAGCAGAATATTTGATAGTTGAAGAAGTGTTTTCTTTCTCTTTGATATCAAAATCTTTAAAATTGATATCTCTCTTACGAATTCCAAATTCATTTGGATTGTTGATCGTAATAGAAGCATATTCAACACCTTGGGAGTACCTTCCTAAAAAATAAAAAGAAGGCATAAAG
>CALFUO010000223.1 GCA_937929895.1 uncultured Aquimarina sp. | reverse complement strand
TAGTAAATTAAGGGCTCTATACTCTTTTATTATGGAACAAAATTTCAAAAGCCTATCATTATTCGAATTTCAAGAGCGTTTTAAAAGTGCTGAAGACTGTCTGTTGTATTTATCTAAGCTAAAGTGGTCTAATGGTTATACCTGTAGAAAATGTGGCCATAAGCATAGTTGTGCAGGTAATGCAAAACATTCTCGTCAATGTACGTCTTGCAGATATGTTAAGTCTCCCACTGCGCAAACATTATTTCATCAAGTTAAATTTGATTTGCTTAAGGCATTTTACATAGTCTATTTTGTTAGCACCAATAAAAAGGGGATTACATCGACAGTGTTAAGTCGAAAGTTAGGGCTTAGACAAAAAACGTGTTGGTCATTTAAGCATAAAGTAATGAAAGCTATGAAAAGCTCTGGAAATTATCCAATAACTGGAGTTGCAGAAGTTGACGAAACCGTATTTGGAGGTCAAGAATCAGGAGTTAGAGGTCGTCAGAATAAAGACAAAAAACTTGTAGTAGTCGGAATTGAGAAGAAGAAAAACGGTGTAAGTCGACTCTACACAAGAGTTATAGAAAAAGCAAATGCTAAAAACTTAGGCGAATTTATGAAGGATCACATTGTTCCAGATGCAAAAATTACTACTGATAAATGGGCAGGATATACGCCTTTAAAAGAGGATTTTCAAAATCTAAAGCAGATTTATTTTGGTGATAAAGGAGGAAATTTCCCTGAATTACATCGTGCAATTATGGGAATTAAATCTTGGTTGAGAGGAATTCATCATCATGTAGAACATTTGCAAGACTATCTTAATGAATATTGCTATCGATTTAACAGAAGTTTTATGAATGATAATGGCATTTTTGAAAATCTAATGAATCGTATGGTAAAGCATGAACCATATATATTGAAAAATATTAGTGATTAAAAGCCTAAGTCAAAAAGAGAATTTACTATCATCATCTGAGTTTAATAGTTCGAACCTTAAAAAAGCAATAGAAAGAGCTTTAAAAATGGCTATTAACCTACCCAAAATGTGGAGCTTAGGAGATATTGAAACCAAAAGAAAAATTCAATATATGCTATTTCTTGATGGTTTGGGGTATGACTTCGAAAACAACCGAGTTCGAGCTTTTCGAGTGAACTCAATTTTCAACGTAATCAGCAGTATTTCAGATAAAAAAGAGTCAAAAAAAAGCGAAATCAACACTATAAAAGTGAAGATTCCGCTTTGGTGACCTCGGCAGGATTCAAACCTGCAACCTCTTGAGCCGTAATCAAGTGCACTATTCAGTTATGCTACGAGGCCTTTTTTAATATTTTAGCAACAGCATATCGTTATTGCGGGTGCAAATATACAACCTTTTTTTAGTTCACCAAACACAAAAAGTATATTTTTACACAAAAGATTTATAAGCCCATGGATTTAAGCACTTTCGTAAGAGATATTCCTAATTTCCCAAAAGAAGGTATCCTGTTCAAAGATATTACCCCTCTACTTTCAAACTCTGAAGCATTGTCTAATTGTTTACAAACACTTGTAACTAATAGTCCAGAAAAAGTAGATAAAGTTATTGGAATAGAAGCAAGAGGATTCTTTTTCGGTACTGCTTTAGCTGAAAAACTAGGCGCTGGATTTGTTCCTGTTCGCAAAAAAGGAAAATTACCTTACAAAACAATATCTGAATCATACAATCTAGAATATGGTGATGATACTTTAGAAATTCATAAAGATGCCATACAAAAAGGTGAAAAAGTATTAATACATGATGATGTTTTAGCTACTGGAGGTACTGCTGCTGCGGTTACTAAATTAGTCAAACAATTAGGAGGTGAAATTGTACAATACAGTTTCTTAATCGAATTAAACTTTTTGAATGGTAAAGATAAATTAGACGCTCCTATCTATAGTTTACTGAATTACTGAAAATAAATTTTGCTTTTAAAAAGATTATTGTATAATTGCAGTAGATAACTTCACGTTACAACAAATGGAATCAATAGTCTTTTGATTCCCCTCAACAATTTTCAATAGAATTTTACAAAAAACATGTCCAAAATCGTTGCTGATTTAAAATCAAAAAAACTTCCTGAGCTACAGGAAATGGCAAAAGGCCTTGAAATTCCTAAATATAGGACCTTAAAAAAATTAGACTTAATATATAAGATTCTTGAACTTCAAAACGGAACAAAGTCTACTGTTACTCCTGAGGTAGTTAGTGAACCTACTGAACAAAAGGAAATAGTTACCGAAAAAAAGCAACCCCAAAAAAGGACTAGGAAACGTACTTCAAT
Source organism: uncultured Aquimarina sp. (assembly GCA_937929895.1). GTDB lineage: Bacteria > Bacteroidota > Bacteroidia > Flavobacteriales > Flavobacteriaceae > Aquimarina. Next base: position 10,645 of record CALFUO010000223.1, on the reverse strand, counting down.
TACAGATAAAGTAGAAAGTAAGGTAAAACTTGCAGTAGAAGAGACTAAAATTTCCTTCGAAAAGAAGGAAGAAAAAGCAACTATTGAACCTAAAGAAGTTATAGAAAAAAAAGAAGAAGAAACTGCTGAAAAGCCACAAAAACATCAAAATAACCGTAATAATAACGGACACCAAAAAAACAAAAATCACAAAAACCAACGCGATAATAATCGAGATAACAAAGGGAATCGAGATAACAGAAATCGCTATAAAGAACCTGATTTCGAATTCGATGCAATTATAGAAAGTGAAGGTGTTTTAGACATTATGCAAGATGGCTATGGTTTTTTAAGATCTAGTGACTATAATTATTTATCATCACCAGATGATATTTATGTATCTCAATCACAAATTAGGCTATTTGGTTTAAAAACAGGGGATACTGTTTTAGGACAAATTCGCCCTCCAAAAGAAGGCGAAAAGTACTTCCCTTTAATTAAAGTAAATAAGATAAATGGGCAAACACCACAAGTTGTTCGTGACCGTGTTGCATTCGAACATCTTACCCCTCTTTTCCCTAAAGAAAAGTTCAATATAGCAGAAAAGCAAAGTACGATTTCAACACGTATTATGGATCTTTTTGCTCCTATTGGAAAAGGACAACGTGGTATGATTGTAGCACAACCAAAGACTGGTAAAACAATGTTACTAAAAGATGTGGCTAATGCGATTGCTGCGAACCATCCAGAGGTATACCAAATGATTTTACTAATTGATGAACGTCCTGAAGAGGTTACAGATATGCAACGTAATGTCCAAGGAGAAGTAATTGCTTCAACCTTTGATAAAGAAGCTCATGAACACGTAAAAGTGGCTAACATTGTATTAGAAAAAGCTAAACGCCTTGTAGAATGTGGACATGATGTTGTAATATTATTAGATTCAATTACACGATTGGCACGTGCATACAATACTGTACAACCAGCAAGTGGTAAAATATTAAGTGGTGGTGTCGATGCCAATGCATTACATAAACCAAAACGTTTCTTCGGAGCAGCTAGAAATATTGAAGGAGGAGGTTCTTTAACTATTATTGCTACTGCATTAACCGAGACTGGTTCTAAAATGGACGAAGTAATTTTCGAAGAATTTAAAGGAACTGGTAACATGGAACTTCAATTAGATCGTAAAATTGCTAACCGCCGTATTTTCCCTGCCATCGATCTTGTATCTAGTAGTACACGACGTGACGATTTGTTATTAGACGATAATACTTCTTCTAGAATGTGGATTATGCGTAAATTCTTAGCTGATATGAACCCTGTCGAAGCTATGGAATCTATTAATGATAGAATTAAATCAACTAGAAATAACGAAGAGTTTTTGATTTCCATGAACGGATAATACATACTGGCTTAAAACCTATTATACTAATCCCGTAAAGTTAACTTTACGGGATTTTTTATTATTAAACTTTATAATACGTTATACCAATCCTGAAATAATATGGTTGTAGCGAAAGAGATAAGATTTTCGCTAGTTCAAGGCGTAAAATTTCAGAATAACCTTAGCTATTGTTAAAGCTTAAACCATATCACTAGCATCCGAAACTTTAGACTAGTGAAACCATATAAATTAAACCTTGTAAGACATATCGCTACTTTTTTACGACATATTAAATCCCCCGAATATAACTACCCAACACATCACGAAATTCAAAGCCTTTATCTAGCTTTTGTTTACTCAATTTTTTAAATTCTACCAATCCCCAAAGCAAAAATTCTTTCAAAAAATATAGATCTTCTTTCGATATATCTGGTTGAAATTCTTGCAATAATTTATTTAAAGGAAGAATCATATCTAACTGCTGTTCGTAGGCATCAGTTTCCATATGATTCGGCAATTCGAAACCTTGTCCATCATAAAACCATTTCATGATCTCGTCGTATGGAGATGGCTCGTTTTGTCTTTCTAATTTTTCGATTTTAGGGAAATAAGCAGGAAATAACGAAGTAATGGCTTCTTGAATTAATATCATAGCAACAGAGGCCGCTCCTTCTTGCTCTCCTTCATATACTAGTTCGATTTTTCCATTAATAGCAGGGATAATAGACATAAAATCACTTAAACGCACCGAAGTTTTTAACTCTCTATTGACAAGCATACGTAATTCTGCTGCACTTAATAAGTTCTCGTAAGCGGTGATACTCATACGAGTACTCACCCCGCTTTTAATATCCACATATTCGCTTTTTCGAGCTTCGAAACCAATTTGCTCTAAAAGATCTTTCGCTAACTCAGGTACATGAACTCCTTCGGATTGTCTGCTATCTGATTTCGCTTCTTGCTGAGTAATCGTTTTAGCAATTTCAATACTTTCAGGGTAATGTGTTAAAATCTGTGACCCAATACGATCCTTTAGTGGAGTAATAATGCTTCCTCGATTGGTATAATCTTCTGGGTTTGCCGTAAACACAAATTGCATATCTAAATTCAGGCGTAATTTGAATCCTCGAATCTGTACATCTCCTTCTTGCAAAATATTAAACAAAGCTACTTGAATGCGAGCCTGAAGGTCTGGTAATTCGTTTATTACAAAAATACAGCGATTTGCTCTTGGGATCATTCCATAATGAATCACGCGATCGTCGGCATAGGATAACTTTAGATTCGCTGCTTTTATAGGATCTACATCACCAATAATATCAGCAACAGTAACATCGGGTGTTGCTAACTTTTCTGCAAAACGGTCATCTCTATGTAACCAGTTAATGGGCGTCGTATCTCCTAACTCACCGATAAGTTCGATGGCATATCTCGAAATAGGATTCAAAGGATCGTCGTTAATTTCGGAACCTTCAACAACAGGAATATATTCATCTAATAGAGAAACCATTTGTCTTGCGATTCTAGTTTTCGCCTGACCACGAAGTCCTAATAAATTGATATTGTGTTTTGAAAGTATAGCACGTTGTAATTCAGGAATAACTGAATTTTCATACCCATGAATACCTTCGAAACTAGTTTCATCATTTTTAAGCTTATGAATTAAATTATCTCTTAATTCATTTTTTATGCTCTTGCTTTTATATCCTACTTGTTTTAATTCGCCAAGTGTTGTTAACTGTGTAAATTCCATAAAGCAGCTTTATCCTTTGATTCGTTTTTTTCTATTCTGTTCATAGTCTTCGAAAATCATTTCTCCAAGACCCTTTAAGCCTGTATAAAAAGCCTTTCCTTGATTGGCTTTGGTAAAAGCTTCTACAAATTGCATTAAGTAATGATCTTGTGCAATCATAAATGTAGTTATCGGTATATGTAATTTCCGTGCTTGTTGTGCCATAGCATAACACTTGTTCACAATATATTGATCTAATCCATTGCTATTTTTATAATATTGTCCATCCGGCAAGCGTAAACAACTCGGTTTACCATCTGTAATCATAAAAATTTGCTTATTTGTATTACGTTTTCTTCTTAATAAATCCATAGCTAATTGCAAACCTGCAACCGTATTAGTATGGTATGGACCCACATTTAGATAAGGAATGTCTGCTATATCGATGCGCCAAGAATCGTTTCCAAAGACAATGATATCCAGAGTATCTTTTGGATAACGAGTAGTAATTAGTTCTGCCAAGGCCATGGCTACCTTCTTAGCTGGTGTAATACGATCCTCTCCGTATAAAATCATACTATGACTAATATCAAGCATCAACACAGTACTCATTTGTGATTTATGATTGGTTTCATGAACCACTAAATCATCTTCTGTCAATATAAAACCATCCTGTAAACCATGATTGATTTGTGCATTACGAAGGCTCTCTGTCATAGAAACTTGTTCTACCCCATCACCAAAGCGATAATTTCGAAATTCTCCTGTACGTTCGTCTCCTGCTCCTACTTTTTGTGTATTGTGATTCCCCGAACCTGACTTACGCAGTTTACCAAAGATTTGATTCAAGGCATTTTGACGAATGGCTCTTTCTGTTTTGGCAGTAATAGATCGTTGACCATTTCCCTCGGGTTGGATTTCTTCTTTTATATACCCTTTTTCTTTTAAGTCTTTTTCAAAATCTTCTAAGGTGTATGCCGAATTCGTGATCCCATATTCGTTGTCTAATTCACGTAACCAATCTAATGCTTCATCAACATCACCAGAAGTATGGATGATTAACTCTTTAAAAATATCTAACAGTTTATCGAACATGCTAAGTTCATCTGCTTCATATTTTTTAAAAACGAAACCTCTATTTCGATAGTCTTTTCCTGTCATAAGAAGTAAAGTTAATTAATTCAACTTCTATTTAAGACCTACATGACTTTGACTTAGACTAAAGTTTTGTTAATTATTTACGGCTATCGGCTGTGAGCTATCGGCAATGAGCATAACCAAAAAAACCTTAATACATTCAAGAATGTATTAAGGTTTTCAGTATAAAATGAATGCTTATGGCCGGTAGCCCAAAGCTCATAGCTCTCAATTACACATGCAATGGTCTATTATCCGTAGCTGCTAATGCGGCCTCTTTAATCGCTTCTGTAAATGTAGGATGAGCGTGACTCATACGAGAGATATCCTCGGCACTTGCTCTATACTCCATAGCTACTACTGCTTCTGCAATTAAATCTGCACAACGTGCTCCAACCATATGAACTCCTAAAATTTCGTCTGTAGTTTTATCGGCTAAGATTTTCACAAAACCATCTAAGTCAGCACTAGCACGAGATCTTCCTAAAGCACGAAATGGGAATTGACCTAATTTATATGCAACACCTTCTGCTTTTAATTGCTCTTCTGTTTTACCAACACCTGCAACCTCTGGCCAAGTATATACAACTCCAGGAATTAAGTTATAGTCGATATGTGGCTTTTGTCCTGCCAAGATTTCGGCAACTAATACTCCCTCTTCTTCTGCTTTGTGTGCTAACATAGCACCTGCTACTACATCTCCAATCGCATAGATATTAGAAACAGAAGTTTGTAAGTGTCCGTTAGTTGATATTTGGCCTTTATCATTTGTAGTAAGACCTACATTTTCTAATCCTAAACCATCGGTATAAGGTCTACGTCCTACAGCAACTAAACAATAATCACCTTTAAATTCGACCTCTTCTCCTTTTTTATCATTTACCTTTAAAACTACTTCATTACCGGTATTCTTAACGCTTGTTACCCCATGTTTCAAGAAGAATTTTACGCCTTGCTTTTTCATAGCTTTCATTAGCTCTTTGGAACATGCACTATCCATTCCTGGAATAATTCTATCTCCGTACTCTATAACAGAAACCTGAGAACCTAATCGATTATATACTTGCCCTAGTTCTAACCCAATTACACCACCACCTATAACAACCAAATGTTTAGGAATCTCTTTAAGTTCTAAAGCTCCAGTAGATGTTATTACTCTCGTTTCGTCTAATTCGACAAATGGTAAAGTCCCAGCATAAGAGCCTGTTGCAATAATGATATTTTTTGCTTCTATTTCAGATGTAGCACCGTCTTCAGCTGTAATCGTAATATGAGTTGCATCTTTAAAGCTTCCTAAACCATTAAAAACCTCTATATTATTTTTCTTCATTAAGAAATCTATCCCTCCTGTGGTCTGATCTACAACTGCTTGTTTACGAGCAATCATTTTTTCTAAGTTAGGCTTAACATCACCAGAAATTTCAATCCCATGGTCTGGAAAATGCTTTGTAGCATGCTCGTAATGATGAGAAGAATCTAATAATGCTTTACTTGGAATACATCCAACGTTAAGACATGTTCCCCCTAAGGTTTTCCTTTTTTCGATAATGGCTGTTTTCATTCCCAATTGTGCACAACGAATTGCTGCAACATATCCTCCTGGACCTGAACCAATAACGGCTACATCAAATGAGCTCATAATATATTCAATTTATTTTTTTCTAATAATCAAACTAATGTACGAAAGAACTCAGAGAACTTAAAGGAGTAGGCCTAGTTAAGTTATCAGCTTTTTTAAAATTCTTTACCTCCTGTAGCACGATAATTTCATTTAAAAAGTAGTTAGCTTCAATCTTAAAAAAATTATAGCTTTCCTATTCTGAAGAAGAACTGAAAGAGATGTTTTAAAGAGAAACACTCATCTTAACCTTCCCTCTAGAGAAGGAATTTATACTGATTATTGGATTTTCATGAAAATAACATAGAGAAACTACCTAAGAAAAGTTAAATAAAATTGCCCTATAACTACAGACTTCTAACTTCTTTTTAAAACATATTCTTTCCTATATTGCATTCAAAGTTTTTTAAAAAGTATGAAATATTTTCTTTTTCTAGTTTCAACGATAACACTTCTTATATTAGGTGGTTGTCGAAATGATTTTGATGATGTTGTTATTAATAATGAACAATTACGTTTTTCTACAGATACCATACATTTAGACACACTTTTTACAAAAGTAAGATCTAGCACAAAACGTTTTTCCATTATCAACACTTCGGATGACGATATTGTAATTCCTAAAATTGCTTTAGGTCGAGGCGTTAATTCTTTTTATACATTAAATATAAATGGATTACCTGGTGCTGATGCTCCTAATATACCAAGCTCTGGAAAGATTTTCGAAAACATCGAAGTTCTAGCTAAGGATAGCATCTTTGGGTTTGTTCAAACAACTCTTGACTACGATCTTGTAAAAAATGATCTAAACGATAAAGGAGAATATAACGATCAAATCATTTTTCAATCTCCTAACGGAAATCAAAGTGTTGAATTATTTACCAAAATAAATGATGCTGATTTTATTTTTAATGATATTGATGCTGCCAATGCTCGCCCAATTCGAGAAATAGAAACAAAAAGAAGGAATAATAAGGGAGAACTAATCAAATTAAAAGCTTACGAATTGACAGATACCGAACTTACTGTAAACAACTCTAAAGCATTATTAATTGCTGGCTATGCTATCGTCCCTTCCGGAAAAACCATGAGAATTAATGCAGGTAGTCGTATTCACTTTATGGAAATTGAACAAGGTGAAACGAATCTTAATGAAAAAGCAGGTTTAATTATCGAAGATGGAGCTCGTCTTGAAATATTAGGTGCTATTAGTACCGACTTAGAGACCCCAGAAAAAGACCTCGTAATTATCGAAGGTTCGCGAATTGATGAAGACTTTGATATACTACCTGGTCAATGGGATTTTATTTGGATACAAAAAGGAGCTACTGCTTCTATTTCAAATTGTATCATCAAAAATGCAATTACTCCTCTTTTTGTGGAAGGAAATGGAAATATCAGTACTCCTCCTAATAACCAACTTACCTTAAATAATGTTCAAATCTATAATGCTCAAACAGCAGGAATACAAGCTACAGCAACTAGTATAGATGCTTTTAATGTAGTAATTGATCAGTGTGGAAATAATAGTTTAAACATTGAAGAAGGAGGAATTTATAATTTTAGTCACAGTACAATTGCAAACTACTTTAATTTAGGTATTTCTGGCGTAGCAGTTGGCCTAAATAATACCAAAAGAGCAGAAAGCGATATCGAAAGTAGTAATCTAAATATCAGCTTCACGAACTGTATTATCGATGGACCTAGCGCTTCGGAAATTAGATTAACAAATAGTAACCAAGCTGATTTTACATTATTCTTTGAAAATTGTTTGATAAAAACAAGAAACAATAGTTTTGAACCACTATTGGACATTTCTAATAATAGTATCTACAGCAATTGTATTTTTAATGAAGACCCTAAATTCAGAAACACAAATTTAAATCAATTATTCATTGATAATGAATCTGCTGCCAATGGCAAAGCAAAAATTATTGGAAATGGTAATGACATTTTAGGTAAATCAAGAAATACAACAGCTCCTGATATCGGAGCTTATGAAAGTATCTCTTTTGAAGAATTAGACAAAGAAAAAAAATAGTATGATTAACGTATCCTATGATCTTTCTGGATTAAGCGATATTGCCAAATTAATTATAGCCAAATCTCAGTATAAAACACTATTGTTTAATGGTGAAATGGGGGTTGGAAAAACTACTTTAATTAAGGCTATTTGTGAGTATTTAGGTGTCGAAGACAATGTCTCTAGCCCTACCTTTTCTTTGGTAAACGAATACGAAGGTGATGACAGTATCATTTATCATTTCGATTTTTATCGTATTCAGGATGAAGAAGAAGCTTATGCTATAGGTTTCGAAGAATACGAATACAACGGAGATTATCTTTTTATAGAATGGGGTGAGCGTATTACAAATTTGCTGCCAGATGAAATCCATCATATTAATATTTCTATTGAAGAAAATGGATTGAGAACTCTTGAGATGGAGTAATTTTTTTATTTACCACTACTTTAAAAACACTTGACTATACTTCGCATTAATTTGCAATTCTTTAGGGTTATTACGATCAATCGAAAAACCATGAAGCATCAGACTTTGAAAGTCGCCAATCGAAGTAACTTGTAGTTTTTGTGGGGGGTAGTTTACTCTACTTAAATTCCCTGTGTAAGCAAAATTATAAGGTGTTATAGGTAGATTGAAAATAAGATCACTTTGCGTAAGCAAAAACACCATTTTTTTAAAATCATTAGATGCTTTTAAAATATTAATCTTACTAAAAGATCCGTTAAATACAGCTTCACTACGAATTTCATTCACAAACAACTTACTATTCGTAAGCTTTAACTGGATACGATCTATTGTTTCTATTTTAAAATTTTTACTGTAAGCTACATTTAGATTTCCTTCTTTCCACGATTCTATTTTAACTGGTGCAAATTGAATCGTTAATTCTGTGTCCCCTCCCACTTCTTTTGCTTCGAACGGAGTATATTTTAGGTTTCCTTTTATATTATTCAATCTACTTTTTGCTAAAAAGCTTCCATGGCGAGTATTTAAGTGAATATCCATTTGCTTTGGAATACCAATTTCTATAATATGTTTATTCGAATTCAATGAAGCGACATCCGTTGTAACAGACTTCGAAAAAAACATTTGTACTCCTGTATTGTCCGATTTTACAGTATTTACTTGTGAAGTAGTTCCTTGCTTAGAAACACGAATTAAATTCGGCACCATTTGCTGAGACCACTGTTTCACCTCTGCGCTATCACTTTCATCTAAATGATTCACAAAAGCTTGTTCCCAAACTTTTAAGTAAGGCTCTCCTATCTTACTATATGTATCAAAGTCAAAATTCAATTGCTTTAAATCAGACTGAAGCACTTCTGGTATCGGATTGTTTATAAGATCTTGTAGCATTGGTGCTAAGTATTGTTTTAACATAGATGCTAATTGCTCGTTAGAAACGTCACCACTAATAAAAAACTGAGAAGTAACTTGTTGTTTAGGACGAATTGCTGAGAGTAAACTAATATAATTCTCTTCTTCTTTAATTTTCAAATCCCATTCTTGTGATTCGTTATTCGAATTACCTTCAACAAAGGCATTAATATTTAATTCTGAAGTATTCGAAGGATAGAATATAAATTCTGTATTTAATGCTTCGATTGTTAGGGTAGTATTATTTACTGAAACAGGTATTTTTTTATTTAAAACGGGAGTTTTTACAACCTGTGCGACAAATATAAAAGGGATAAAAAAAACAACTGACAGCCAGCTAAATAAATTATGCTTGAAGATTGGTGTATGTTGTATTTCTTTCAAATTCTTTAATGTTTTTAAGCTTCTTTTTTAGTTCTTCTAATAACTCTAGGCGAAGCTTAAGATTTTCAATTAAAATATTTACTGCTTGAAACGACGAACCCATTGATAATTCTCTTTGAAGTAAGATATATTCTTTTTCAAGAGTTGCCATTTGTTGAAAGTAAGAATCTACTATTACTTTGTTTGAAGGCGTTACATCTACTTCTGAAAGTCCTACATTAAGTGAGGTTAAATAATAATCCTCTACTTTTTTATACTCCGGAGAAATATTAGCTAGTGAAGGCTCGTTTCCCTGCTTTTTAGTAATTACGACTGGTAAATCTTGTTGTTGCAGTTGTTTGTAACTAAAATATCCACCTAGACTTAACACTAAACCCATAGAAGCAGCAACCATCCATTTTTGTGGTTGTAATCTATATATCTTAGTGGCTTTTTCTACTGGGAGCTTATCTTCTAAACGATCGAAGAATCGCAATTCGTGTCCTTCTAAAGTATCGTTTTCTACAGCACTTGCGAACTTATGGTTCTGTAATAATTCTCTAATATCCTGTCCCATTTCTCAAATGCTTTAATTGTTCTTGCAAACGTTTCTTTCCTCTATGCACTAATGTCCTAGATGAAACGGCTGTAATATTCAGCACTTCTGAAATTTCATTGTGATCAAAACCTTCTAACAAAAATAAATGTATTGGATAACGATATTTTTCAGGTAGACTATCAATAGCCTTCTTAACTTCTTCTACTGTTGTATTATCTGTGACCTCCCAATTATCAAACTCTTCAACAGTACCAATTACTTGCTCGTTAAGCGCCGTAGTTTCTAATTTACGAGCCTTTAGCATATCGATACTTTTATTAATTACGATTCGTTTTAACCAAGCTCCGAAAGTTACATCTCCAGTAAATTGATCTAAACGTGTAAACGCTTTGATAAAAGATTCTTGCATTGCCTCTTCTGCCAAAAATTCATCATTAAAGAATCTGTAGGCAACAAAGTACATTCCACG
>CALFUO010000222.1 GCA_937929895.1 uncultured Aquimarina sp. | reverse complement strand
CTAACCATTGCTTAAAATCTTTTAGTAATTCTCGGTAACTATGATCTTTGATAAGTAATTTTTTCATTAGGTATGTGTTTTCAGAACATTTATGGTTAAGCAACTATAAACCTTTGATTTTAAATGAATAAACCTAACCACTTTGATAGTGGATAAGTGATGGTTAAGCGGGTAAGTTGATTTGAGCCATACAAGTAGCTAAAGAAGTATCTATCTTATTTCGTAAGTCCTTGTATTCGTTGAGATCAACAATTTCAAAATGATAAGTTTGACCTTTCTTGCCTTTGGTCTTTCGGATATACCCCTCCATTAGCAACTGTGCATTGTAACGCTGTAAAGTAGTTTGCTTAACCCGTAAGTTTCTACGGATTTCTGTATTCGTAAAAGTCGTTTGATTTACCGAAGCCAAGTATTGCTTTAATCGCTCTAAGTGATTTCTACAAGCTCCAGACAACGTATCACTTTTTCGTAGTAGTACTTCGGTAATCAGTTCGTTTGCCTCTTTTATATCTTCTATCTCAGTTTCGATATAGATTTCACCTGTAGTTTCATCGGTTTTATGTTCTCGCTGGTATTGCTTATAAAAAGTAATCGCTTCAATGAACTGTAAATAATGAGCATTAGTTCTTCTTGGCTTGAACACCGACCTCGGTAAACTTAAATGCATCGCATAAGGATTTACTACTTTAATAGGTTTTAGCACCATTTGAACCGCTTGTAAAAAATCTTTTGATTTTAGTTCTTCGTCTTCATTGATTTTACCAGCAGATAATAACCGCTGATATTGCATGATTCTTGCGTCTTGCGTTTCACTCTCATCAATGTAAAGTAAAAAGCTACGATTACTATTATCCTCGTAAATACTCTCCTGAGTAGTACAACCTGCAACACTGACTGGACCTTCAACAGTTAAATGGATGGTTTTGGTAGTACCTTTTCGATCTTTATGGACTACCGTTTTGGTGATCTTCTTTTTCGATTGTAATTCTCGTAGTGGATAGAGTACACTTTCTGCTCCGTCTAAATCTTCAATCAAGATGATTTTATGTTGTAACTCCGTACGATTGAAGTAGTAAAAAGCATTCGCAGATAACACCGTAATTTCTACTTTATCATCATCTGGTATTAATTCTGCTACTTTACTTTGTAAATGGGTTTTCCCAACACCCGAACTCCCTAAACTGATACAATGTAAAGGGTTGTTCGTTTTCCGTGATGTAAATATCAAGTACATCAGTAATCGATTGGTATATTCTCCGATTACCCCACTTTTTCCAATCAGCTCGTTGGTCTTTTCTAATAAGTTCTTAGACTTTAAAAACTTTATAGCTGCTCGTTTTTCTGTTCCTGTAATAACTTTGGTTTTGGGTAAGTCTACACGAATCGCAGTTTCATTTAATAAAAAACGGTGTGATTCTAATTCTTTTGTTAGTAGCTGCAAAGTTTCTCGGATAACACTTGTACCAATCTCTAAACGCTCTGCACATTTCCTGACTAACTTTTCGACTTGGTTATCGTTGTATAAATCGATGTTTTGACGTAACACATTTAAAATGGCTTTTGATTTCGTAAGCTTCTCAATACTTAGAGTTACTCGTAAGCTTTCTAATTTATTCAATTGTAAACCGCCTAAAATGTGTAATTCTAAGTTTTCGGTTTTGTAACAATAATTATTAGGATTAGAAGTATCGAGAGTATGCATAAATGTTAAACTTTTATTTTTCTCATATTTGTCCCAAAAGTAACTATTACGAGAATTCAAAACAAGGCTATTTCAAGAAAAACAAAAACAATTCACGTTTTTTTGTCTTATTTTCGCATTAAAGTCGTTATTAATACTAATAATTCTTATTTATGACTATTGCGGAACGTATAAGAATTTACAGGCAACAGAAGAAATTGTCACAAGCAGAACTAGCTGAGTTATCAGGAGTAAATAATAAAAGTTTATCTCGTTACGAACTAAATACAAGTATTCCTCCTGCGGATGCTCTAAAAGCTATTGCAGATGCTCTTGGAGTATCTACAGATGCATTGCTAAGTGATGATATTATTGCTATTAAAGACAAAGAGTTATTAAAACGCTTTGAAGTCATCCAAAATATGGTAGGAGAAGACAAGCAAATGATTATGAAGTTTCTTGATCTTACCATCAGAGTCTATTCCATATTCTTTTTCTAAAGCCTTCGTTTTGTCTACATCTTGAATATTGATTTCTTCTTGGGATATAGAAGACATTTGCTCTTTTGGCATATTGTTTCTGTTTTAGGCGATAAACTCTTCTAGAAATTATATGAGTTTTCTAACCTTTTGCAAAACATAAAAATTATCGAGCTACTTGCTCCAAAAGCTCTAACCATGTTTTATTTCCTCCTTTGGCTTTTTGATTAGCGTATTCAGGATAAGTGCTTTTGAATTTTTCCACATCACTGTGAGTAACTGATTCTTGCTGTACAATCCTATTGTAAAATTTAGCTGCCTCCAAAAGCTTCGTTGATTTTACTGCCCGAGCTTTTGCTGCTGCTGTTTTTTCTTTCTGAAGTTTCAATTCGTAATGATTAATATCCTTAAAGATTTTTCGAAAGTTAAATACGAAACCTTCCATTACCATCAAGCGTTTATAATTAGGAATATTAGCTGCTAATTGTTGCTTATATGATTTGAGCGTAGCTACCGAATCTACGTTACTGTAGTCTGACTTAATTGCACCTATCTTGTCGTGAAGAGTTATTAGCTCGGTTACGATTTCCTTATCGTCATTATCGGTTAATGTTTGGAGCTTTTGTTTCAATTTCACTTTGATGGTGTCTTGAGATTGTTGGGCACGGGCAAGTTGGAATACGGCAATGAATACACTTAATAAAATTCGAAGTTTCATACTGATAGATGTTAATCTCCACCAGTTCCGAATAGAGCAGTTGATACCAAAAAAGAAGCGTGGAACTGTAGCTTATAGTTCGATAGGTACTGGTATACCTGCAACACAAATAAACTAAGCCCACGCCATGACGTGAGCGATAGTCTATCAATCTTGTGTTGCTTTAAAATTACCAGTTTTATCGAACAAGAATAGATAGCTAACGCTATATTATATTTTAAAATTTGTCTTTTTCTCTACGTATAGATTACTTTTTAGAATGGTAAATATAAACAATATAGCTCAAGTGTATCGTTTATGTATGCTAGATTGGGAAGTATTAATAGGGTTTAAATTCCGTGTTTTTTGGATGTAGCTATTTTGAAAAGGATGATTCTTTGATGCCTAATAATGGAAGTCTCGGTATGACGAAGATGTTGTATTTTGACGGAAGATGTCAGATTTGTAAGTGCCCGTTTAGTAAGGAAACTTTAGGTTGAGGTTATGGTTTTGGGTGAGTATTTTTGGGGGAATAGTTTGAAGTAAAAGGCTAAGAAATAAGTAATGGTAATTAGTGAATGATCTTGATATGAAGGAGTATTAGGAGGGAGAGATGTTGGGTGAAATGCCGAGAGGGGTCTCGGGCAAGTTAGCATATTACCCCGTAACCGTGACATAATATACAAACTTGCAAGGGGTCGTTTCCGCCCCTTTGATCCCCTAAAAAAAATTGCCTGAAATAAGAATATTTCTCTATATCATTAAAAAAATTATTTTCGAGATTTTATATCTGGTCCAACTTCTAATACATCGTTAACAATCGCTCCATGAATATCTACAACACCAATCTTTTTTGAATCTACTTTCACTATTTTAAAGGTTAATGTTTCGATATTCTCATCTTCTTTACCAAATAAATATAATTTACCTATATAAAAAATTAAAGTTTTAGTTTCAAAAGCTTTTTTTAATTCGAAATCTTCCCAACGAACTTTATGAAATTTACTTTTTTTATCTTGAATCAATTCTGTTTTTTTGGGTAATGCTGAAATTGCCTTTTTGATTTCGACTATTCCTAAATCTGAATTTTCGTTCTCAATATTTGAAAAATCTTGAATATCTAGTATCGGTATCTCTTGCAAATTATTCTCTTTACCAAAGCAGTCTAAAAACAATTCTATAAAATCTTGTTCAAGATTAGATTCTTGACCATTAGAAATTTTATAGCTTGAAGATAAAGAAACAGCTATTACAATACATAATGACACTATTATAAGACTATATTTTGCT
>CALFUO010000221.1 GCA_937929895.1 uncultured Aquimarina sp. | reverse complement strand
CATCACCAACTACTACAATTGCCGAGAAACCGAATGCACGTCCCCCTTTAGTTACTTTCGTTACACGTTGTACACCAACTAAACGGTCTTTTAACTCTAAACCACTAGGTTTAACAAGTTCTGCGTTTTTATATTTTTGATACATAGTTTCTTAAAATTTAAGTCCACCTTCTCTAGCTCCGTCAGCTAATGATTTAATTCTCCCGTGGTATAAATATCCACCTCTATCGAAAGCTACAGTTTCGATACCTGCTGCAGTAGCTTTTTCAGCAATTGACTTACCAACTAAGGCAGCAATTTCTGATTTAGTTCCTGAAGCATCGGCGATAGCCTTATCTCTTGATGAAGCTGCTACTAAAGTTTTTCCATCAACATCGTTTACGATTTGCGCGTAGATCTCTTTGTTACTTCTAAAAACAGAAAGTCTAGGACGCTGTGCCGTACCACTTACAGTTGCACGGATACGCTTTCTTATCTTTAATCTTCTTGATTCTTTTGAGAATGCCATAACTTTAGTTATTATGCAGATTTACCTGCTTTTCTTCTTAATACTTCACCAACAAACTTGATACCTTTACCTTTATATGGCTCTGGCTTACGGAACGAACGAATCTTAGCAGCTACTGTACCTACTAATTGCTTATCGTAAGAAGATAACTTCACGATTGGGTTCTTACCTTTTTCAGAAATAGTCTCCACTTTAACTTCTGGAGCTATATCTAATACGATGTTGTGCGAAAAACCTAAAGCTAAATCTAATTTTTGCCCTTGGTTCGAAGCACGGTATCCAACACCTACTAATTCTAATTCTTTAGTAAATCCGTTAGAAACACCTTCGATCATGTTAGCAATTAAAGCACGGTATAAACCATGTTTTGCTTTATGATCTTTAGCTTCTGTAGGTCTCTCTAAAGTGATCGTACCCTCTTCTAAAGTTACTTTGATATCACTAGTAATTTCTTGCGATAACTCACCTAACTTCCCTTTTACAGTAACAGTGTTGTCTTTAATATCTACTGTAACACCAGCTGGAACTGTGATTGGATTTTTTCCTATTCTTGACATTTCTTGGGTGTTTTAATATTAATAAACGTAACAAAGTACCTCTCCACCAACATTCTCACGACGAGCTTGCTTACCAGTCATTACACCTTTAGATGTAGACACGATAGCGATACCTAAACCATTCAAGATACGAGGTAACTCACCAGAACCAGCATACTTACGTAAACCTGGTTTACTGATTCTCTGGATCTCTTTGATCACAGGATCTTTCGTTAACTTATCGTACTTTAAAGCGATCTTAATACTACCTTGTACAGTAGTATCCTCAAACTTATAACTTAAGATATATCCTTGATCGAATAAAATCTTAGTTATCTCTTTCTTTACCTTAGATGCAGGAATCTCTACAACTCTGTGCTGTGCAGCACTTGCGTTACGGATTCTTGTTAAATAATCTGCAATAGGATCTGTATTCATTATAAAAACGTTTAGTACCGGTTTTCGGGCATCTACCCCGCCCAAAAGAATTGAGCGAGGTAGCCGAACCTAATACTGTTAAAAATCTCCCACAAAGTGGGCCTATTATATCGAGACTTTCTCGAGTATTTTAATATTTCTTATTCCAGCCGCAAAAGTAGTTCTTTAATGACTAGAATACAAGTGTCTTACCAACTTGCTTTTCTAACTCCTGGAATTAATCCTTTGTTAGCCATCTCACGGAACATCACACGTGATAATCCGAATTGACGCATATACCCTTTTGGACGTCCAGTCAGCTTACAACGGTTGTGCATTCTGATTGGAGAAGCGTTTTTAGGTAACTTTTGTAATGCTTCGTAATCTCCAGCTTCTTTTAAAGCCTTACGTTTCTCAGCATACTTTGCTACTGTTTTAGCTCTTTTCACCTCACGGGCTTTCATTGATTCTTTAGCCATAACTAGTTCTTTTTAAAAGGTAGTCCTAAATGAGTTAATAATGATTTTGCTTCACTATCCGTTTTTGCTGAAGTAGCAAACGTGATGTTCAATCCAGAAATCTTATTTACCTTGTCGATATCAATCTCTGGGAAGATGATCTGCTCAGTTACACCCATTGAGTAGTTTCCACGTCCATCAAAACCAGTAGCTTTAATTCCTTGGAAGTCACGTACACGTGGTAAAGCGATAGTTACTAAACGATCTAAGAATTCGTACATACGCTCTCCTCGTAAAGTTACTTTTGCACCAATCGGCATACCTTTACGTAATTTGAATGTCGCAACATCTTTCTTAGAAATCGTAGAAACCGCCTTTTGACCAGTGATCGTTGTAAACTCATCTACAGCGTAGTCAATTAACTTCTTATCCGCAACAGCTCCACCGATACCTCTACTTAAAACAATCTTTTCAAGTTTTGGCACTTCCATGATGTTACCGTAGCTAAATTCTTCTTTAAGAGCAGAAATTACTTTTTCCTTATACTCTTCTTTTAATCTAACTGTATACGACATAACTAAATTACTTCATTTGATTTTTTAGAAAAACGCACTTTAGTTCCATTCTCGGTTCTGTATCCTACACGTGTAGTTTCTCCTGATTTAGGATCTACTAACATAAGGTTAGAAACGTGGATAGGTGCTTCTTTCTTTACTATTCCTCCTTGAGGGTTAGCAGCGCTAGGCTTTTGGTGCTTTGAAATCATGTTCACACCTTCAACGATCACTTTATTCTTCTCGATGAATACCTTTTGCACTTTACCTTCTTGTCCTTTACTGTTTCCAGCTATAACTTTTACTAAGTCTCCTGTTTTGATCTTTAATTTTGCCATGATCTCTATAAATTAAAGCACTTCAGGTGCTAGTGAAACAATTTTCATGAAAGACTTATCACGAAGTTCTCTTGCTACTGGTCCGAATACACGTGTCCCTCTCATTTCACCTGCTGCATTTAATAAAACACAAGCATTATCATCGAAACGAATGTAAGAACCATCTGCTCTACGAACTTCTTTTTTAGTACGAACAACTACTGCTGTCGATACAATACCCTTCTTCACTTGTCCGTTAGGTGCTGCATCTTTTACAGAAACTACAATTTTGTCTCCAACAGAAGCATATCTTTTCTTCGTACCACCTAATACTCTAATGGTAAGAACTTCCTTACCACCAGTATTGTCTGCTACTCTTAATCTAGATTCTTGTTGTACCATCTTACTTAGCTCTTTCTATTACTTCTACTAATCTCCAACACTTCGACTTACTTAACGGACGAGTTTCCATAATCTTTACGGTATCACCGATATTACAGTCGTTATTTTCGTCATGTGCAACGTACTTTTTCGTTTTCAATACGAACTTTCCGTACATTGGGTGTTTTACTTTTTTCACTTCAGAAACCACGATAGATTTCTGCATTTTGTTACTAGTAACAACACCAATACGTTCTTTTCTTAAATTTCTTTTTTGTTCCATCTTTGGCACAGAATTAAGCGTTCACTTCTCTTTTAGTTAACTCAGTTGCGATTCGAGCAATAGATCGTCTCGACTTGCGTAATTGCAATGGATTTTCTAGCGGAGAAAGCGCGTGAGCCATTTTCAATTCTGAATATGCTAACTTGGACTTAACAAGTTCTTCTTGTAACTCAGCTACAGAAAGTCCTATGATTTCTTCTTGTTTCATGTGTCTTTTCTTTAAATCGTTATCAAAAATTAAGCTTGAAAGTCTCTAGCTACTATAAATTTTGTTTTTACAGGTAACTTTTGTGCAGCTAATCTCAATGCTTCTTTAGCAATATCGAATGGCACTCCAGCTATCTCAAACATTATGCGTCCTGGCTTCACAACAGCAGCCCAGTATTCAACAGCACCTTTACCCTTACCCATACGTACCTCTAAAGGCTTCTTTGTAATAGGCTTGTCTGGAAAGATCATGATCCATAAAGATCCTTCTCTTTTCATGTAACGTGTTGCCGCAATACGTGCAGCTTCTATTTGGCGAGCCGTAATAAAATTAGAATCTAATGATTTGATTCCGAAAGTCCCGTTTGTCAAAGTAGTACCTCTTTGGGCATTACCTTTCATACGTCCTTTTTGTTGCTTACGGAATTTCGTTCTTTTAGGCTGTAACATTGTCTAAAATCTTTTAATTATTTTCTACGACGTGATCTATTATTACCGCGTCCGCCTCTATCATTTTTACCACCTTGCTTCTTAGAAAGACCTACTAAAGGAGATAATTCTCTCTTTCCGTAAACCTCACCTTTCATAATCCACACTTTAATACCCATACGACCATAAGTTGTATGTGCCTCTACTAAAGCGTAGTCAATATCTGCTCTAAACGTAGACAAAGGAATACGCCCCTCTTTATACGCTTCAGAACGCGCCATCTCTGCACCATTTAAACGACCAGAAATTAATACTTTAATTCCTTCTGCGTTCATACGTATAGCTGCTGCGATAGCCATCTTGATTGCACGACGATAAGAAATACGGTTCTCGATTTGACGAGCAATACTAGAACCTACTAAAAAGGCATCTAATTCTGGACGTTTGATTTCGAAGATATTTAATTGTACTTCTTTACCCGTAATCTTCTTAAGCTCTTCTTTTAACTTATCAACTTCTTGACCTCCTTTACCAATGATGATACCAGGTCTAGCGGTTGTAATAGTAATCGTAACTAACTTAAGTGTTCTTTCAATAATTACTCTAGACACACTAGCTTTTGATAAACGAGCGTGGATATACTTTCTAATCTTGTCATCCTCTGCAAGCTTATCTCCGTAATCGTTTCCTCCGTACCAGTTAGACTCCCACCCTCTGATGATTCCTAATCTGTTTCCAATTGGATTTGTCTTTTGTCCCATACTATTTACGAATTGCTTTGTGTATTTTTAGATCCAACTACTAAAGTCACGTGATTTGAACGCTTTCTAATACGATGTGCTCTACCTTGTGGAGCAGGACGTAATCTCTTTAACATAGTCCCTCCGTCAACACGAATCTCGGAAACAATTAAATCTGCCTCTTCGATATCTGCGTCTTCGTTTTTGGCTTGCCAATTAGCTAAAGCTGATAATAACAGCTTCTCTAAACGACGCGAAGCCTCTTTTGGACTAAATCTTAAGATTTGAAGCGCTTTTTCTACTTTCTCCCCACGAACTAAATCCGCTACTAAACGCATTTTACGTGGTGACGTAGGGCAATTATTAAGCTTCGCGATAGCGATTTGCTTTTTCTCGGCCTTTAACCTTTCGGCCATTTGCTTTTTACGAACTCCCATTGCCTAATTATTTTTTACCTTTTCCTTTTTTATCCGCACCATGCCCTCTATAAGAACGTGTTGGTGAGAATTCTCCTAATTTATGACCTACCATGTTCTCAGTAACATAAACTGGAACAAACTGACGTCCGTTATGAACAGCGATTGTCTGTCCTACGAAATCAGGACTAATCATCGAAGCACGAGACCATGTTTTGATCACTGTCTTTTTGTTAGCCTCAACATTAGCTAACACTTTCTTCTCTAACTTATAATGGATATAAGGTCCTTTTTTTAATGAACGTGCCATATATTATTTCTTTCTACGTTCTACAATATACTTATTACTCGCTTTCGTCTTAGATCGGGTTCTATAACCTTTAGCAGGTAAACCTTTTCTAGAACGTGGGTGACCTCCAGACGCGCGTCCTTCACCACCACCCATTGGATGATCAACAGGGTTCATTGCAACTGGTCTCGTACGAGGACGACGTCCTAACCAACGACTACGACCAGCCTTACCACCAACCAATAATTGGTGATCACTATTAGACACTGCCCCAATTGTAGCCATACAAGCCACTAGAATCATACGCACCTCACCTGAAGGCATTTTAACCGTAGCAAACTTACCATCACGTGCCATTAACTGAGCAAATGCTCCAGCTGAACGAGCCATAACAGCCCCTTGACCAGGATGTAATTCGATACAAGAAATAATAGTACCTAACGGAATCGCACTTAAAGGCATTGCATTTCCAATCTCAGG
>CALFUO010000220.1 GCA_937929895.1 uncultured Aquimarina sp. | reverse complement strand
TCAAGCTACATTTCCTTATGTAGCCAAGGCTTGGTAATTTTTTGTCTAAAAGATAATACAAAGAGCAGATTCTTAAATAATATTTGAGAATCTGCTCTTTGTATGAATGCCATTCACTTTTAAACCGATAATTGAAAAAGTAAAAAATGTTAAAGAGACTACAATAGAAATAGAAAACGAAATTCGTCACTACTTTCCAATCATAAGAGGGAAAAAATTAACCAGTGCTTTCAAATTTTATAATACAGGTAAAGAGCCCTTATATATCAAAGATGTAACACCTTCCTGCGGATGTATTATTCCAACATTTCCGAAGTACGCGATTTCACCAGGGGATTCAGGAGAAATTATTTTTGAATACGATAGTAACAAGAATATAGGGCATGTAGAATTGTATTTAGATATTTATGCAAATTTAAAGGGGGAATTAAAAAAGACTTTAATATTTGATTTGAATGTTGTTACCGATGCTTCGTATACTAGAGATTACGAACAACAATATGATAATGAATTGAAAAAAAATAATAGCTTACTTCTTAAAAAAGGAATCGTTGGATTTGAAAATCAGCAGGGGTACGTAGCAAATGATAATCAAGTGAAGTTTTAATAATTTGCCAGAAAAATAGTGCAGGCCATATCTAAACATCTTGTTTCAATAATTATTTTACACACATTGCTTCCCAACAAATTCACTTATATTTGAATCCATTTTAGAAAAATTTAACTGAATGAAATTACTAGAAGGAAAAACAGCTATCGTTACAGGTGGTAGCCGTGGAATAGGGAAGGGAATCGTAGAAACTTTCGCTAAACAAGGTGCTAATGTAGCATTTACCTATAGTTCTTCAGCTACTGCTGCCGATGAAATCGTGGCAAGTTTAGCTGATACAGGTGTTATTGTAAAAGCTTATCAAAGTAATGCAGCTAGTTTCGACGATGCTCAGGAATTAGTAAAAAAGATTACTGAAGATTTTCCAAGTATTGATGTTCTTATCAATAATGCAGGTATTACTAAAGATAATTTATTAATGCGTATTAGTGAAGAAGATTTTGATAAAGTAATCGAGGTGAACTTAAAGTCTGTTTTCAATATGACTAAAGCTGTTCAGCGTACGATGTTAAAGCAGCGTCAAGGTTCTATTATCAATATGAGTTCTGTTGTTGGTGTTAAAGGAAATGCAGGACAAACTAACTATGCAGCTTCTAAGGCAGGGATTATTGGTTTCTCTAAATCAGTAGCATTAGAATTAGGTTCTCGTAGTATTCGTTGTAACGTAGTGGCACCAGGATTTATCGAAACAGAGATGACTGCAAAGTTAGATGATAAAGTAGTTGAAGGTTGGAGAGCTGGAATTCCTTTAAAAAGAGGAGGTTCTCCTGAAGATATTGCAAATGCTTGTGTATATTTGGGTAGTGACTTAAGTACTTATGTTACAGGACAAGTGCTTAATGTTGACGGAGGAATGTTGACCTAATTATACCAATTTGACTACACAAAATATTTTGTTATTAATTGCTGCAGCTATAATAGCGCTGCTGGTAAGTTTATTTCAATACAAAGCAAAGGCAAAAAGAAGCTTACTTCGTAAGTTTCTTTTTGCCTTTTTACGTTTTCTAACTGTTTTTACTCTCTTAGTGTTATTAATTAATCCTAAAATTACCTCTAGCAAAACGACAGAGCTAAAGCCTAAATTAATTATAGCTACAGATAATTCAAGATCGATAGATTATAAAAAAGAAGGAGAAAATGTAAAGCAGTTGTTAGCAGAATTACAAAGTGATGTAGAGTTACAAGAAAGGTTCGATTTCGAAACCTATACCTTTGGAAATCAATTTCAAGATTCAATAGTCAACTTTTCAGAATCACAAACAAAAATTACAGAGGCTCTTACACAAATCCAGCAATTACATAGAAAGTCCAATACAGCTATAACTTTACTCACGGATGGAAATCAAACCTATGGGGGTAATTACAAGTATTATAAAAGTAAATACAATCAACCTATTTATGCGGTAGCGTTTGGTGATACGATTTCTTACGCTGATTTATCTATAGCTAAAGTCAATGCGAATAAATATGCCTATTTGGGAAATGAATTTCCTGTAGAGGTGATTGTGAATTATAAAGGAAATGCTGAGGTTAAAAAGCAGTTAACTATTAAGAATAGAGGAAAGTTAATTCATAAAGAATTATTGACATTTAGTACGTCTCAAAAATCTCATTTCGTAAGTACGTTGTTAAAAGCAGATAATGCAGGAGTATCTAATTATTCAATTAGTATATCGGCCTTAGAGAGCGAACGTTATGTAAAGAATAACACATCTACAATATCCATAGATGTTATAGACCAAAAGCAAGATGTATTATTAATTAGTGAAATTAAGCATCCAGATATTGCTGCAATCAATAGGATAGTATCGACAAACAAAAGAAATACGTTTAGGATAGTAAAACCTAATCAAGTATCAGAATTGGCAGAGTACGAATTAGTAATAGTTTATCAACCCAAGTCGAGTTTCAAAAAAGCGTTAGAACTAATTAACCAACAGCAAATACCATCTTTGATTATTACAGGAAAAAATACAGATTGGAACTTTCTAAATACGTTAAATTTAGGGGTAAGCAAAGAAACAACCAATCAAACAGAAGAGATACTTCCGGTTATTGCTGAGGGCTTCGAATATTTTAATATCGATGATTTCGATGTTTCTAAATTTCCTCCTTTAGAAACCGTTTTTGGAAATGTCACGTTAGACGGCGGCAATCACCAAAGTTTATTATATAAAAATATTGCAGGAGAAAATACTACACAACCATTGCTCTCATTTTTAGATCATAAAGCATTTTTACAAGGAGAAGGAATTTGGAAATGGAGGTTGAAAGACTATAAAGACCATCAGAGTTTTGAAAATATTGATAGAATGTTTCAAAAAGTTTTTCAATTTTTAGCGAATAAGAAAGCAAAACAACGTTTGCTATTAGACTATGAACGCATCAACTATACAAATTCACCTGTAAAAATCCAAGCTTCGTATTTTAATAAGAGTTTTGAATTCGATGGAAAGAAACGCTTGTCAGCTTCTCTTAAAAACAAAATTACAGGCGATAAATTTAATCAACCTTTTGTGTTAAAAAGTAATTACTATGAGCTTGATGCTAGTAATTTAACACAAGGAGAATATAGTTTTTCGGTCAGTGTTTCGGGAACAGAAGTGCAGAAGAGAGGCTATTTTTCAATAATAGACTTTGATATCGAAAACCAGTTTTATACTCCTAATACTCAAGATTTAGGAAGTCTTACAGAGAATAATGAAGGAGAATTATTTTATACAAATCAATTTGAAGGATTGAAATTAGCATTACTTCAAAATGAGAATTTAAAACCTTTACAGAAAATCACTACGAAAAAAGTAGACCTTATCGATTGGAAGTATTTATTGGGTTTACTTATAGGACTATTGGCTTTAGAATGGTTCTTAAGAAAGTATAGTGGGTTGGTGTAGTTCGAAATTTTTTAAAATCTCTAGAAAGTTAACCCCATATACAGATTATTTGCAAATATGTGTCCTAATAAGAAAAAATTATAGCAAACGCTTGGTTATGCCATAGGATACGGGTTGCACTGTATTCGGTATGCAGTAAAGATAAAAGGTCGGACATCTTAAAACCTAATGTTTGTAAGACTTTCCGACCTTCTTTTCGTAGCGAGAACGAGAATTGAACTCGTGACCTCCGGGTTATGAATCCGACGCTCTAACCAACTGAGCTACCTCGCCGTTTAGCGGGTGCAAAGATACTAAGTAAGTTTACTTATGACAAAAAAATAAGAGTTTTTTTTTAAGATACTTTTATTCTAAACTCTAAAAGTTTAATAAAGAGTGTATAAGTGAGTAACTATTTTCCCTTTGTTCTTAGGAAGAATAATTTCACAAAATGTTTTTCGTTCTATGAATTTAAAATTGAAAGGTTCTACTTCGATCACTAAGCCACTCTTTTTCTTCAATCGAATATTTAAACTTGTAATTATATCTAAATTAGGAGTAAAGTCTCCGTTAGGTATATGTTCTGTAAGAATTAAAAAACGGAATTGAGATAGTTTATTTAGTATTTTTAAAATTTCAGCATTCGATAAATGTTGTAATACTTGTCGTAGAATAACACAATCCCCAGTAGGTAAGGGGTCTTTTACAATGTCTAAACAGTAGAAAGAAAGCTTCTCGAAGTTAAATTTTATTTTATTTCTTTCTATTAAATCTTTAACTATATCGACAGCATAGTATTTTTTTGTGTATTGGACTAATTTGTTTCCAATATTGAAATCACCACATCCTAGGTCGCAAACTGTAATTGGAGTTTTAAAAGAGGTTAGAAATTGAATTGTAGCATCGATGTAAGGTTCTGTAATTGTTAAGTTGTGAGATCCTTCTCCAGAGTAGAAATCATGTTCAGAACCACCCCAAAATTTCTTTTCATAAATCTGTTCCATTACCTTTTTGGTAGACCAAGGTGTTTTTATTCGACTGACGTTCTCTTTTTTTCTCTTCAAATCAAACCAATTCAATAATGTATTGTAAAATTACTATTCTATATGGAATTAATCAGAGTTTTGATGTATTCGTAAGTAAATAAATAATTCGATTTTGTGTAATCACTAATAAAATGATATATTGTTCGCATAACATATAGATTATGTCAGATAAAGTAAAATTCGAATTAGAATTCGTGATACATGCATCTCCACAGATGTTATACAATTATATTTCAACACCTTCCGGGCTATCAGAATGGTTTGCCGATAATGTCAACTCAAGAGGAGAGAAGTTTACCTTTATTTGGGACGATAGCGAAGAATATGCCACTTTGCTATCAAAAAAAGCAAATGAAAAGGCGAGATTTCAATGGGAAGAAGATCAAGATGATGATTATTATTTTGAAATCCGTATTCAAGTCGATGAAATAACGAAAGATGTTTCATTGATTATTACTGATTTTACAGAAGAGGATGAGCTTGAAGAGAATAAAATGTTATGGGAAAATACCATTTCTAATTTAAAACATATTTTAGGTTCTGTCTAAAACAGTACTTAAAGTATTGTAGTACTCCGTATCTTTGTAGGCTCTATTTTTAAGTTTTATGATTAATTTAAACGGAGAACCTGTTAGCAATAAGCAAGCAGTACTTAATGTTACAAATAGAGCTATAGCTTATGGCGATGCCTTATTTGAAACATTAAGAGTAGTAAAAGGGAGTATTTCATTCTGGGAAGATCATTATTTTAGACTAATGTCTTCTATGAGAATTCTTAGAATGGAAATCCCTATGAATTTTACACTAGAATATCTTGAAAATGAGATTTTAACTGCGATACAAAGCAATGGTATTTCGACAGATAATTCGGTACGAGTAAAGCTTACAGTGTATAGAGAAAGTAGTGGTTTGTATACACCAGATTCTAATGATATTGGTTATTTTATTCAGGTTAAACCTTTGTCTAGTGATAAGTTCGAGTTAAATAATATAGCTGACGATTCTTATGTAGTGGATCTTTTTAAAGATCACTATGTTCATCAGGGTTTACTTTCTAATTTAAAATCTACAAACCGAATCATAAACACGTTAGCAGGGATATTTGCGAAAGAAAATAATTTTCAAAACTTATTGTTACTCAATCATAATAAAAGACTAGTAGAAGCTATAAATGGAAATGTATTTTTGGTAAAAAAAGACATGATTTATACCCCTCCTTTAACAGATGGATGCATTAACGGTGTTTTTAGAAAACAGATCTTACAAGTTATAGAGAAGAAAACAGATTATAAATTAGAGGAAGTTTCTATTTCTCCATTCGAATTACAAAAGTCTGACGAGGTTTTTATTACCAATACAATTACTGGTATTACTTCAGTTTCAAAATATCGTAAAAAGCAGTTTAGGCAAGAAGTAGCAAAAACGCTGATAGACTTATTTGAATGATATTCTGTTCTAAAATAACGCAGTACAATCAAAAGTTATTCATTGAATTAAATCACTAGTATCCGAAAGTTTTAAGTTTTAGAAATGATAATTGATAGTAAGCGTTTTGTTTAGAGTGCTTTGTGGGGTTTTAAAGCTAAAATTTTAGAAAATATATTTCTTAAGATGAATTAAAAAAAATGGCTAAGTTCTAATTAGAATATGTTTTATATTAGTTGAAAATATAATTCGATGATACCCGAAGATTTTAAGGATTATTTTATCAATGCGACTCCTA
>CALFUO010000219.1 GCA_937929895.1 uncultured Aquimarina sp. | reverse complement strand
AGAGGTTAATATCATTTTTAAAGTTAGTCTAAAGGATTTCTCGATAGTAAAAGCTTCTGATTTCGAAGTACAAGCAGATTTTCAGAAAAATAGAGATGCTTTTTTACCTTTAGAAATAACAAAATATCCACCACAAGTTTTTGATTTACGTTTAGAGCAAAGTAAGGTTCAATTTATATTTATACAATGATAGTTGGTTTAACGGGAGGTATAGGAAGCGGAAAATCTTATGTAGCTTCTCTTTTTTCAGATTTAAGAGTGCCAATATATATATCGGATATTAAGGCAAAAGAATTGATGTATTCGAACGATCAACTAAAATCGAATATCATTGATTTGTTAGGAAGTGAAGCTTACAAAAAAGGTAGGTTGAATAGACCTTGGATTGCCCAGCAAATATTTAATAATAAAGAAAAACTACAAGCTTTAAATGCTATTGTACACCCAGCGGTAGCGCAAGATTTTGCAGTATGGTATGCTCAGCAAGATTCGCATTTTGTGATTCAAGAATCAGCAATTCTTTTTGCGAGTGGTGGGGATAAAAAATGCCATAAGGTAATTTTAGTGACCGCACCTCAAGAAATGCGTATCGAAAGAGTCGTAGATCGTGATACTACTACCAAGGAAGCGGTTATGAAACGTATTCAGAATCAAAGTTCTGATGAAGAAAAGATTCCTAAGTCTGATTTTGTGATCCAAAATTTAGATAGAGAAAGTACTAGACAGCAGGTTTTGAA
This sequence comes from uncultured Aquimarina sp., assembly GCA_937929895.1. Lineage (GTDB taxonomy): Bacteria > Bacteroidota > Bacteroidia > Flavobacteriales > Flavobacteriaceae > Aquimarina. The sequence goes on along the minus strand of CALFUO010000219.1, from coordinate 19,588 downwards.
AGTGTATGAAACTTTAATGAAACTTTAATATCGGCTGTTAACAATTGGTTAAACCTTCTTTTTTTGGTGTATTAAATAATTATTTTCGCCAATATGCAGCGTAAGTTCTATATTATTCTTGTGACATTAATGACTCTATCTTTGATGGGGATTATTGGTTTACAAGGATATTTAATTCAGAATGCCGTAAAAAAAAATCGCGAATACTTCGAATTCAATGCCAAAAAAGCGCTTCATAATGTATCTCATTTATTAAACAAACGAGAATATTTACATTATGTGCATCCCTTAAAAAAGGCAATGGATAGTCTTAAAAAAGAAAAACATAGAAGATCTACAATTAAAGATTCTTCTTTTGTTTGTTCTAAAGACTATTATCAGACCGTTAATGCTATATTAGAACACACTTCTAAGAAAAATTACAATACCGTTAATTTTCACGAATTGAACTTGGATTATGGCACCGACGAATTAGTATCGACCAGCCAACATGAATTTTGGTTGTATGAATCTATTATTACAGAGTATCTACAGAAACATCCATTACAAAAAAGAATCAACCATACATTAATCACGCATTTAATTAATCAAGAATTACAGCGTTTAGATATTATGTTACCATATCAATACGCTATTTCGAATAATGGCCAAGTGATTTTTAGTAATACTTCTAATACTAAGTTTCCATTGTATTTAGATACTTTCAATGTTCCTGTTTACGAGGATATAGATAATAGTACTACAACAAATTTACACTTACGATTTTTACAAACAGGTAAGTACTATTTTAAATCATTAGGCATCGTTTTGTTCCTATCATTGATATTATTGTTTGTAGTCATTGCTACATTTTTATATGCTATTCTTGTTATTAATAAACAACAAAAACTTTCTCAGCTTAAGAATGATTTTATTAATAATATGACGCACGAATTGCGTACACCAATAGCAACGATTAATCTTACCCTAGATTTTCTTAAAAACCCTAAAGTAATCGAGTATCCTCAAATGATACAGAGCAAATTACAAGTGATTGCAGAAGAGAATACACGAATTAATACCCATGTAGAGAGTGTTTTAAGAATGTCTCAGTTCGGTAATGATCACCTAACGATGCATAAAGAACGTGTAGAACTGCATACAATTATTGGCGAAGTAATACAAGATACCTCAGCATTAGATTGCTTGGCAAGTTTAGAAATAAAAACAGCACTTATAGCTCCACGTAACGCTATTTTGGGGAATCCTAAAAGTTTAAAAGAAGTATTAAAGCATTTATTAGATAATTCTGCTAAATATTGTGAAAAACATCCTCAGATCAAAATTTTTACGGAAAATGTTAAAAATTATATTATCTTAACAGTTGAAGATAAGGGAATTGGAATGAGTAAGAAAATTCGTAAAAGAATCTTCGATCATTTCTTTCGTGCTCAGACGGGTAACATACACAATGTCAAAGGTTGTGGGCTAGGTCTTTCTTATGTGAAAAAAGTAATAGAAGATCACCAAGGAGAAGTATTCGTTAAAAGTGCTAAAGGAAAAGGCACATCATTTATCATTAAATTACCACTAATCGCTTGATAATGGAAAGTGAAGCAAAAAAAATATTATTAGTAGAGGATGATCCTAATTTTGGAATTATCTTAAAGGACTACTTAACTATAAATAATTTTGAGGTTACTCATGCTAAAAATGGTATGGAAGGGTTCGAAAAGTTTAAAAGAAACGATTTCGATCTCTGTATACTAGATATTATGATGCCTTATAAAGATGGATTTACTCTAGCAAAGGAAATTCGAGAAAAGAATGCAGCAGTTCCGATTATTTTTTTAACAGCTAAATCTTTAAAAGAGGATGTTTTAAAAGGTTATTCTATTGGTGCTGACGATTATCTTAATAAGCCTTTTGATAGTGAGGTGTTGTTAATGAAGATAAAAGCAATTTTACAAAGAAAGACACCAGAAAGTACGATAGATACTAAACAATTTGAATTCGAAATTGGAGAATTCTTTTTAAATTCTAAATTGAGGCATTTATCTTACGGTAACGAAGAACCAGTAAAATTATCCCCAAAAGAAAACGATTTGTTACGTTTATTAGCATTGCACCTTAATGATTTAATGACTAGGGAACTGGCATTAACGAAAATATGGAGAGACGATAATTATTTTACATCTAGAAGTATGGATGTTTACATTGCAAAACTTAGAAAATATCTAAAGCGTGATGAAAATGTAGAAATTTTAAATATTCATGGAGAAGGCTTCAGGTTGGTGGTAAAACAATAGCTAAGTAGAAAACTAGTTCCTTATATCAATTAATTAAATTTAAACTAGGTGTGTTTTATCTATTTTGAAGACATTAGTATCTGAAAATTTTGGATTTCAGAAAAATTAATAATTTTAAAAGCTTTGTTTTCAATAATTAAAAAACTTAAGCGTCAAAATGCTGGAAAAAGATATTTTTTTAAGACGAATTAAAATATCTAAGTTCAAAACTTGTAACAACTTGATTTAAAAGTCTATTTTCTTGTCTCTTTCAGAGAAACGGTCTTTATTCTAAAGTTTCGGAAGCTAGTGATTAAAGATTAAATGAGATTATGTTGGTATCTGTTGCTGTTGTAATTTTAGAACATTTTCGATTTCTTCAATTAATGTTTTTCCGAATTTAAAATCTGTAGTTTCATATTCATCAACAATGATATATAAAATACAAACAAACCCCTCTAAAAATTTAATTTTTAGAGGGGTTTGTTTGTATTAGCAATTGATGAAGGAGATTAAAATTCTAACTTTTTCTTTCGAAGTTCAAAATTCTGACCCAAATATACTTTTCTTACCATTTCATCTTCTGCCAGTTCTTCTGGAATTCCGTGCTTCAAGATATTTCCTTCGAACATCAAATAAGTCTTGTCGGTAATAGCCAAAGTTTCTTGTACGTTATGATCGGTAATTAAAATTCCAATATTTTTTTGTTTTAAGCGAGCAATGATTCGTTGTATATCTTCGACTGCCACAGGGTCAACTCCAGCAAAAGGTTCATCTAACAATATAAAATTAGGGTCTGTTGCAAGAGCACGAGCAATTTCGGTTCTTCTACGTTCTCCACCACTTAAAAGGTCACCACGACGATTGCGGCGTTCTTCTAAACTAAACTCTTCGATCAGAGATTCTAGTTTCTCTTGCTGTTCTTGCTTACTAAGTTTTGTCAATTGCAGTACGCTTAGGATATTTTCTTCAACGGTAAGTTTTCTGAAAATAGATTGTTCTTGTGCTAGATAGCCAATACCTTCTTGCCCTCTTTTATACATTGGGAATTTAGTAATTTCAGTATTGTCTAAATATATAGCACCTTCCGTTGGTTTGACAAATCCGACAATCATGTAAAACGAGGTGGTTTTACCAGCTCCATTTGGTCCTAGTAACCCTACGATTTCTCCTTGGTTTACTTCTAAAGAAATTCCTTTTACGGCACGTTTTCCTTTATAGGTTTTAACTAAGTTTTCAGCTCTTAACTTCATATTTAAACTAACGGATATTTAGGATCGTTTGTTACATTATTTTTTTGCACAATTTTGGCAATAATAATACTTATTTCATACAAAATAAGAATAGGTATACTTACAATAATTTGACTAGCAATATCTGGAGGTGTAATAACAGCGGACAAAATTAATACGCCAACCAAAGCAAATTTGCGATAATCTTTTAGAATTTGTGGAGTAACGATCCCTACACGAGCTAAAAAGTAAATTACGATAGGTAATTCGAATACCAAACCACAAGCTAGAACTGAAGCACGTACTAAACCAATATAACTAGATAAATCAAACTCATTCTTGATTTGGGTACTAGCTACATAATTACCTAAGAAATTAATAGAAAGTGGGGTGATAACATAATAACCGAAAAATACCCCTAGAAAAAATAATGCAGAAGAGGTAAAGATAAATCCTCGTGCGTTTTTACGTTCGTTTTCGTACAAAGCAGGTTTCACAAACTGCCAAAATTGATACAGTATGTACGGAAAAGCAATTATAAATCCAGCAGTAATGGATACCCAAATATGTGCAGAAAATTGTTCTGCTACTTTTCTACTTTGAATTATAAAAGGTAATTCTTCTAAACAAAAACTTTCATCGAATCCTAACTTAGTTGAAAGATTGCATAGCATACGGTATGTCCAAAAATCAGGACGTTTAGGGCCAAAAATTATAGTGTCAAAGATGAACCCTTTTAAAAGGAATGCAACAATACCACCAATTACTACAGCTAAGGTAGATTTAATAAGATGCCATCTTAATTCTTCAAGATGGTCTAAAAAAGACATCTGTTCTGGACTTTTCTTTTGCTTACTCATTAATAATATTATAGGTAATACAACAATTTAATTTATAAATTTCACTTTATTCGAATATGAACCGTTTGTGAAACCATAGAAAAGTGTTAAATTTACATAACTACAAAACACAAATCTATTGGTTAAAATTGGGTTAACCATGGTTTAAGAGCACATTTTTAATACAAAGAAGTGCTTGCAATTCTTAGTCTTGTGATAATTTTATTAGGAGAATAGACGCATAAATCTTAACTTATAGATTATAATTTTTTGCAAGTGAACGAAAAGGAACTACAAAGTGCGCTAAAGAAATATTTTGGATTTAGCAAGTTTAGAGGTTTGCAAGAGCAAGTCGTAAAAAGTATTTTACATAAAGAGGACACCTTTGTAATTATGCCTACAGGGGGAGGGAAGTCTTTGTGTTATCAATTACCTGCATTAATGCAAGAGGGAACTGCCATTGTAGTTTCTCCGTTAATAGCTCTAATGAAAAATCAGGTAGATGCTATTCGAAGTATATCTTCGGAAGAAGGGGTTGCACATGTTTTAAATTCTTCATTGAATAAGACAGAAATTACAAAGGTAAAAGATGATATTGTAAATGGTATAACAAAACTTTTGTATGTAGCACCAGAATCTTTAGCCAAAGAAGAATACGCAGAGTTCCTTTCCAAACAAAAAATTTCTTTTCTAGCGGTAGACGAAGCTCACTGTATTAGTGAATGGGGGCATGATTTTAGGCCAGATTATCGAAATCTTAGAAAGATTGTTAGTACAATTGGGGAAAAAATTCCTATCATAGCTTTAACAGCTACAGCTACCCCAAAAGTCCAAGAAGATATTATTAAGAATTTAGGGATAACAGGAGCTAAACTTTTTAAAGCTTCTTTTAATAGACCAAATTTATTTTATGAAGTACGACCTAAGACTTCTAATGTAGACACAGATATCATTCGTTTCGTGAAACAAAATGATGGTAAAAGTGGGATCATTTATTGTTTAAGTCGTAAACGTGTTGAAGAATTAGCGCAGACACTACAAGTTAATGGTATCAAAGCAGTACCTTATCATGCAGGTTTAGATGCAAAAACACGAGCTTCGCATCAAGACATGTTTCTGATGGAGGATATTGATGTCGTAGTTGCAACCATTGCTTTCGGAATGGGGATAGACAAACCAGATGTTCGTTTTGTAATTCATTACGATATTCCCAAAAGTATAGAAAGTTATTATCAAGAAACGGGTCGCGCAGGTCGTGACGGGGGGGAAGGTCACTGTTTAGCTTACTATTCTTATAAAGATATAGAGAAGTTAGAAAAATTTATGAGCGGAAAGCCTGTCGCGGAGCAAGAAATCGGTATGGCTTTGTTACAAGAAGTGGTTGCATTCGCAGAAACATCTATTTCTCGTAGAAAGTTCATCTTGCACTATTTCGGAGAAGAGTTCTGTGAAGATACAGGGGAAGGAGCTGACATGGATGATAATGTTAGAAACCCTAAGTCCTTAGTGGAGGCTAAAGATGAGTTGATAAAGCTGTTAGACGTTGTTAAAAGAACTGGTGGTGTATATAAGCCCAAAGAGGTTGTTAATACATTAATTGGAAAAGAGAATGCTTTAATTATTTCACATAAAACACAAGCACAACCTTTTTTTGGTTGCGGAAAATCTAAAGAAGATAAATTTTGGATGGCGTTAATCCGTCAGGTATTGGTGAAGGGATACTTAAAAAAGGATATCGAAACTTATGGGATTTTAAGATTGACACCAGAAGGCGAAGCTTATATTAAGACCCCTATAAGTTTTATGATGACAGAGGATCATAGTTATGATAATACAGAGGGGCCTGCTATTGTAAAAGCAGGAGGAGCTTCAACGGATCAAAAACTATTAAAACAATTAAAAGCACTTCGTAAAAAAGTAGGTAAGAAACATTCGGTGCCACCTTTTATCGTATTTCAGGATCCTTCCTTAGAGGATATGACTTTAAAATACCCAACTTCTATCGATGAACTTTCTAGTGTACATGGGGTAGGAGAAGGGAAAGCTAAAAAATATGGTAAGGAGTTTGTTACGTTTATTAAGGAATATGTAGCCGAAAATGATATCGTTAGACCTGATGATTTTGTTGTAAAAACAACAGGAGCGAATAGTGCAATTAAGCTTTATATCATTCAAAGTATAGATCGTAAACTACCTTTAATAGATATTGCAGAAGCAAAAGGTAAAACCATGGAAGACTTTATTTCTGAAATGGAAGCAATTGTCTATAGTGGTACCAAACTAAATATCAACTATTGGTTAGAAGATCACTTAGATGAAGACCAACAAGAAGAAATTCACGAATATTTCCTAGAAGCCGAAAACGATAGTATCAGTGAAGCTATGGAAGAATTTGATGGTGATTTCGAAGAAGAAGAATTACGTTTATATCGTATCAAGTTTATTTCAGAATTAGGAAATTAAATTTTAAGACTATACACAAAATAGAACGGCTACCTCTATAAATTAGGAGTAGCCGTTTTTGTTTTACTGCATATCTAATGTAATTGGTAGTACATAAGACATTCTTACTTTTTTGCCTTTTTTTCTAGCAGGTGTCATCTTTGGTAACAACTTAGCTACCCGCTCTGCTTCTTCTACTAGTACCTTATGTTTGCTTAAGCCTTTGATATTCGAAATATTTCCTTCCGTATCTATTTCAAAATAAACACGAACCGTTTGTCTCCCTGTCAACCCGTGTTCTGCGCCTAGATCATCATCAAATCTTCTACGAACTAGTTTTTGAAGCTTCTTTTCGAAACATTCTAAAATATCTTCGTTATTAGAGAATTTAATGCAATCGGGATGTACAGGGAATATGTCTACTGCATTTCTTCCATACGATATGGCTGGACTAGAAGTAGTCTCCGAACCCGAATTAGTTGTTACTGCTGAAGGTTTATCAGCTCCTTTTGTAATGTTTACAGATGTAGTAGATGTGCTTTTAGGATTGTTGTCTGTAACATCAGAATTATCTACAACTGTATCATCTATTACAGGTTCTACAATATCTGGTGTTGACTGAGGTTGAACTTTAGGGGCTTCTGGTTGTATAGCCACTGGCTCTTTATAGATAGTAAAAGGCCCAAAAGCTTCATTAGGCTCATCATCAATCTTTGCATCTACAACTTCGGTAACCTGTTTATCAGGTTTATGAATAGGTATAGCATAAATTTCATACATCCAGTATCCAAAACAGAGTATGGCAATTAAAGTAATTTGTACATCGATTAAACGGCTCTTTTTTGTGTTTACATCTTGTTTTTTCATGATAATAATAGGTTTTAGTTAATACTATTAGGATCATTAGTACACAATTTGTTGGTAGTAATTTTGCGTTAAAGTTTGATTTATTTTTCGCTAGTCCAAGGCAAAAAAATCAAGAATAGCCTTAGCTATTGTTTTATTTTTTAACGCAGGAATAGTAGAAAAAGAAACTATCTAAATGCGAAAGTACTATCAACTAATTGTGTTTAGTCGTTGTTATTGTTGTGAGATCTCGTATATAATGGCATCAAAACCCATTCCAACGTTTTCGCTTAACAATTTCTTAATCTAAAGGCAACATTCCCTTTCGTCGACAAAACGAGGGTTTATTCGAAGAATATTCTTAAAAAGCTATGATTTTTTTTTATTAATGGATTAAAAAATTGATATTTATATTTCTTATAATCAATCAATTACATTAAAATGGAGCAAATTATTACACCTATCAAGGAGGTTTTTCAGTTAATCGGATTAGATGGGAAAATTTCGACACTATTATCAGCTATTGGTATCCTTATAGTTGGTAGCTTAATAGCAAAAGGAATTAAAAAATTAGTCAGAAGAGGACTAAAGAAAACAGAATTGGACAACAAGCTATTCGGAGGGAAGGCTTCGGGAGTAAACCCAGAAGGTTTTATTTCTAGTTTGGTTTACTTTATAGTAATGCTGTTTGTGTTGTTACTGGTATTAAGTACACTAGGAATGGAGAGTGTATTAGACCCAGTAAAAAATATGCTAGATGAATTCTTAGGATTTTTACCAAACTTAATTGCAGCAGGACTTATAGGTTTTGTCGGGTATGTTTTAGCGAAAGTCGTATCTAATCTAATCGGTTTAGGTTCTACTTTTGTAGAGGGTATTGCCAATAAATTGAAAGTAGAAGATACAGGGAAGTTTGTTTCTATTATTCAAAAGATTGTTTTTGCAGTAATCTTTATCCCTTTCATTATTCAATCTTTAAATGCGTTACACATTAATGCCATTAGCGAACCAGCAAACGGAATCTTGAATTCTGTAATGGGAATGATTCCTAAAATACTAGCTTCTGGTGCAATCATCGCAATTTTTGTTATTGGAGGTAAATACTTAACAAATTTCTTAGGTGATTTATTGAAGAGTGTTGGTACAGATGAATTAGCCAATAAATTGCAGATAGGAGCTATGATTGGAGAAAATCAATCATTATCGAAAATATTAAGTGGTTTAGCGTATTTCTTTTTAGCCTTTACTGGTATTACGATTGGAGTAGGTAAGTTAGATTTACCGCAGTTAAACGAGATTCTAAAAACTATCTTAGATCTTTCAGGGCAAATTTTCTTCGGATTAGTAATTTTAGTAATGGGGAACTTTATTGCGAATATTGTGGGTAATATGTTGTCAAAATCCGATGATAATAAGTTTATCGCTTCGATTGCCAAAGGTGCTATCATTGCTTTATTCTTAGCTATTTCTTTAAGAACAATGGGTATTGCAAATAGTATTGTAGAGATCGCATTTACTGCCATTATTGGTGCTATCTCAGTTACTATTGCCTTAGCATATGGTTTAGGTGGTCGTGAGGCTGCAGGAGAGCATATGAAAGAAATTTTGAATAAATTCAGAAAAAAATAATAAATTTACAGTATGCAAATGATAATCAACAAGAAGGATAAGAAATGTACGTGTCTCGAATGAGTTACGCTTTCTTGTTGTATCCTATAAACAGAAACCTCGTAGCTCAGCTACGAGGTTTTTTTATACCAGAATTTTAAAATTAATCACACATAACCAAAATTAATATGAACCAAGAATTAACTACAACAACACTAGAGAGTGAAAGGGCTAGACTGATACCTTTTAATATTCGAGGAGCACAAGAGCTTAATACCATTATTTACGACGATACCATTTGGAAATATATGGGACATTACATCCGTAATCAAGAAGATTTGGATTCTTACATTCAGTCTACAATAAATGCTTTAGATAGTAAAACGGCCATTCCATTTTTAATAATTGATAAGGATTATGGTGAACTAGCAGGAAGTACACGATTCGGAAAACTAGATTTTAACAATAAAAGAGCAGAGATCGGTTGGACTTGGTATGGAAAGGAATTTCAAGGACCTGGGTTAAACGGAGCAGTTAAGTCTCTAATGTTGGAGTATGGATTTAATACTCTTGGTTTCAATCGTATTCAATTAGGTACAGATTTACGAAACATTCGTTCGCAAAAGGCCATAGAAAAATTAGGTGCACGTAAAGAAGGGATTCGTTATTCTCATTATATCGATAGTGAAGGAGAGGTACAAGATGATGTATACTATAGCATAGTAAAAGAACAATGGCAAGAAATGAATGCAACATCTGTGGTGTCGAACGTTCTTTAATTATAAATATTCATTTTGAGCAATTTTGAGCGCAGAATGAATATTTTTGTTTTTCGAAATTGAAAAAGAGAATTATTGAAACTTCTTAGTCTAATTTTTACGGTTGCTGTTGCTTCAAGCATTTTTGCTCAAGAACCCAAATTGATTGATGTAGAATCTGATCGTCTTGAGATCGATGAAAAGAATTTCCCTGGGGCTACATTATTAAGTAAGGTCGATAATCAAGTCTACCTAAGACACGAGGGTATCGAAATCTGGTGTGATCAAGCGGTACATTACGGAAAAGATCGATTCGTAAAGGCCTTTGGTAATGTAAAGATGAATCAAGGGGATACTATTATCATGAAGAGTAACTACGCAGAGTATAATGGTAAAACTGATTTTGCTTTTGCGAGTACGAATGTATTTTTAGAAACTCCCGAAAATACTTTAACAACGGATACGTTGTTTTATGATAAATTACGTCAACAAGCCTATTATCGAAGTGGAGGAACCGTAAAAGATTCAACCAATACCTTAAAAAGTAAGATTGGAAGGTATTACATGAATCTAAAGAAATACATCTTTCAAAAAGAGGTAACGATTGTAAATCCCGAGAATACGGTAGATTCCGAACGTTTAGATTACTATACGGAGACAGGTGATGCTTATTTATATGGAAAGTCTACCGTAAAGAGTCCAGAAAGTACTATGTATTTCGAGCGTGGGTTTTATGACACGAAAAAGGCGATCGGATATGCGATTAAAAATGCACGCATAGATTATGATAATCGTCAAGTGTTTGGAGATAGTATTTTTTATGATAGTAACAATAGTTTTGCTTCAGCAACGAATAATATTAGAGTTCTAGACACGGCTAATGAAAGTTTGATTAAAGGACACTATGCAGAGGTGTTTAAAGCTAAAGATTCTGTGTTTATCACCAAACATGCGTTAGCAATAACCAAGCAAGAAAACGATTCGATTTTTATTCATAGTGATACGATTATGGTTACGGGTATACCTTCAAAAAGGTTGTTGAGAGGATTCAATGACGTCCGTATCTTTAAAAGCGATATGAGCGGAAAGTGTGATTCTATCGCGGTAGATCAGATTACGGGGTATACGAAAATGTTTAAAGAGCCTATTCTTTGGACAGGAGGTAACCAAATGACAGGAGACACGATTCAGTTGATTTCGAATATGAAAACGAATAAACTAGATTCTCTAAAAGTATATGAAAATAGTTTCTTAGTACAGCAGGATACGTTAAGAGAAGGATTCAATCAAGTAAAAGGAGCGATTCTATATGGGAAATTCAAGGATCAGAAATTACATCAGGTAGATATTGATAAGAATACAGAGACGATCTATTTTCAAAGAGACGATGCTACCCTAGACCTCATCGGGATTAATAAAGTAATCTGTAGTAAAATCAAGATTCTTTTCGAAGAACAAGATATTACGGATATCTATTATTACAAGAATGTAGAAGGAACACTGTACAGAGAAGGAAGTCTACCAAAGGATGAGCAGGTATTAAGAGGTTTGAATTGGAGAGGAGATGAAGAGATTTTGTCTAAGAAAGATTTATTTAAGGGAGAAAAGCCCTTTAAGTTAGCAAAGATTCAAGGCTTACCACAACCTACAGAAGAGAAGGAGTTTTTTGACGAAGAAACGCTGAAACGTATTGAAGCGTATCGATCGGATAATTCGAGATATAAAGATGTAAAATTAGAGTCTTCTACAAAGGAGAAAGAGAATTCTGATAAATAGATTTGAAAGAAGAGTTTTTTAAATATCAAGCCCAAACAACTCCTTTTCCTTTGGCAATGGAAGTCAAAAAAGCCAAAGGGAGTTATATCTATGATACGAGTGGAAAAAAGTATTTAGATTTTGTAGCTGGAGTTTCTGCTTGTAGTTTGGGGCATCGGCATCCAGCGGTTGTAAAAGCAATTTCAAAACAACTGAAAAAATATCTCCATGTAATGGTATATGGAGAGTATATTCAAAAGCCGGCGATTGAGCTTACTAAGTTGATCGCAGATTTATTACCCGACCCTTTAGAGAAAACCTATTTAACAAATTCGGGTACCGAAGCTATCGAGGGAAGTCTAAAGTTGGCACGTCGTGTTACCGGGCGTAGTGAAATCATTGGCGCTAATTATGCTTATCACGGGAATACCATGGGCTCATTGAGTGTTATGGGGTACGAAGAGCGTAAACAGGCTTTTCGTCCATTAATCCCTGACGTACGTTTTATAGAATTCAATAGAGAACAAGAGCTTCAGAAAATAACAACAAAGACTGCAGCTGTTATTCTAGAAACGATCCAAGGTGGAGCAGGATTTATTCAACCTCTTAATGATTATCTAAAAAAGGTAAAACAACGCTGTGATGAAGTTGGGGCTTTATTAATTTTAGACGAAATACAACCTGGAATTGGAAGAACAGGGAAGATGTTCGGTTTCGAAAATTATAATGTAGTTCCCGATATTGTGGTTATGGGGAAAGGGCTAGGAGGGGGACTCCCAGTCGGTGCTTTTACAGCCGCAGCAAAGCATATGGATTTATTGAAAGAAAATCCAATGTTAGGTCATATCACCACGTTTGGAGGAAATCCTGTGATTGCAGCTTCTTGTTTAGCTACTTTAAAGACGGTTTTAAAAGAAAACCTAATGCGAAAGGCATTAGAAAAAGAACAGTTATTTCGTAAGCTATTAGTACACCCTAAAATTAAAGAAGTCCGTGGTATCGGTTTAATGCTTGTCATTATGTTAGATACTCCAGAAGAAGCAACTGATTTAGTGATGGAATGCCAAGACCAGGGCCTTATTCTATTCTTCTTATTGTTCGAAAAACGCGCAGTTCGTATTACACCACCATTAACCATTTCTAAGAAGGAAATTAGAGAAGGGTGTGATATTATATTGAAGGTTTTATCTAATTAGATTTAATACTTTAGAAACATTTAAAAGCGCCTTAGGGTATAAATTTGTGACCTGAAAATTATTACTATACTATGTTATTTGAAACAATTCAGAACACTATAAAGACCTTAGATACTTCTGGAATAAGTGAAGAAAGAAAAGAAGTACTGGCTTTGTTGACTACTTACGTTCAGGAAAGAGTAGAAAAAGATTTACCCATAAATTTAAATTTTATTTGCACGCATAACTCTAGAAGAAGTCATTTGTCACAAGTATGGGCGCAAGCCTTGGCAATGCATTTCGATATTCCTAATGTGTTATGTTATTCAGGAGGAACAGAAGCTACGGCTATGTTTCATATGGCAGCTAAGACCCTAGCAAAACAAGGTTTCGAGATCAAAGCAATTTCAGAGGGGGATAACCCAATTCAAGCCATTAAATATTCAGAGAATACACACCCAATTATTGGTTTCTCTAAGACGTTTGATGATGCTTTTAATCCACAAGCTAGTTTTGCAGCAATAATGACATGTTCGTCAGCAGACGCAGGATGTCCTTTTGTACCAGGGTGTGATAAACGTATAGCGTTAACTTTTGAAGACCCTAAGGCTTTCGATAACACACCACAGCAAGCGGAAAAGTATGAAGAGCGTAGTTTACAGATTGCATCAGAACTTTTTTATGCTTTTTCTAAGGCGAAGAAATAAAGAAATTACACCTTACAGGTTTTTAAACTTGTAAGGTGTTTGTAACAGATTCAATTTAACTTTTCTAGTTTTTTTTGAATTTTCTCAATAGCAGACTCTATAGACTTTTCGGGTTCTATCACATTGTAACTTCCCCAGAATTCTGGATCAGAAAAACCAGAAGCTTCATCAGCTAGTACTATAGATTCTTTAAAACGATCTTTTCTATTCCATTCCGAGTCTTCTTTAATGGAATTTCTATTCGTAACAGCCATTTCCATGGATAAGGAATACACAGAATTAAAGAGTTTTCGTTTGCGCTTTATTCTAAAGCTAAGCCTATTTTTGCTTTTTACAATAAACCATACTATTTTTAATATTAAGTTTAATAATTGATTCATTGATTTTAAAGGAGTTCAGAAGACATGTAGAAAAGTCATTTCCTAATTTATTTCAACGAAAAGTAGGAGTAGCGATTAGTGGAGGGGTAGATAGCGTCGTATTAGCCCACCTTTTGAAGGATTGTGGTGTGCAGATTAGTTTATTGCATTGCAACTTTATGCTTCGTGGTGCAGCTAGTGATGGGGATCAGTCGTTTGTAAAGCGCTTTTCTGAAAATTTAGGAGTAGATTTCTACACCATTAATTTCAATACGGAAAACTATGCGGAGGCTCATAAAACTTCTATTCAAGTAGCAGCAAGAGAATTAAGATATCAATGGTTTCGTCAAATGGCAGAAACGCACGATTTAGATGTGGTGGTCACAGCGCATCATAATGATGATAACTTAGAAACTTTTCTGATTAACCTAACTAGAGGAACTGGTTTGGATGGTCTAACAGGAATTCCGAAAGTAAACGAGCTATTTGTAAGGCCTTTACTTCCTTTTTCTAAACAACAGATTTTAAGCTATGCTAAAGATGAAAATCTAGAATGGCGAGAAGATGCTTCGAATGCAGAGACAAAATATCTTAGAAACAAAATTCGTCTCGAAGTGGTTCCGATATTAAAGGATATGAATTCAGAAGTACTTGAAAATTTTAATAATACAATTCATTTCTTACAGCGTAGCCAATCTTATATTAAAGATAAGATTCATCAGTTTAGAGAAACTAATTTCGAGTATGATTCGTTGACTAAAGGCTATAAGATTTCTATAGAAGCACTGAAGAAAGAAGGATTTCTAGATATCGTACTATTTGAAATCTTGAAGGAATATGGCTTTACAGCTTGGTCGGATATACAACAACTTCTAGATGCTCAATCAGGTAAAAAAGTATATGCACCAACATATACTTTACTAAAAGACAGAACGGAACTATTATTATATCCTTCGGTACAAGACGGTATTCCTATAAAACAAATAGAAGAATTGGTAGCTGAGGTTGTTTTACCACAAGCTTCTTTATTTTTTAGAAATGTTCCTTCATCTAAAATTCCAGAAGGAAGGGCTTCTATTGTTGTTGATAAAAACAAGTTAAAATTTCCTCTCATTGTAAGAAATTGGGAAATAGGAGACTATTTTTATCCAAGCGGGATGAAGGGAAAAAAGAAAGTCGCTAAATATTTTAAAGACGAAAAATTTTCACTCCCACAAAAAGAACAAACACTTTTATTGTGCTCTGGCGATAATATCATTTGGATTATTGGGTATAGAGCAGACAATAGATTTATAGCAACATCAGAAACGACAAATGCATTACAAATCACGTACGACATCATTATGTAAGCTAATTTTTAGCTTCTTATTTTTGGTAAGTTTTTTTCAAACAACGCAGGCACAAATATTAGACCCCGTAAAATGGGAAGTAAGAGCGGAAAAAATATCAGATAAAGTTTATAATTTATTATTTGAAACAAATATTGAAGGTAAATACCATATTTATTCTCAATTTTTGAATGATGAAGACCTTGGCCCTATTCCCACTGAATTCACTTTCGAAAAAGGTTCTTATAAAAGAATAGGCAAAGTAGAGGAGCCAGAAGGGCATGAGGAGTTTGACCCTACTTGGGAATTGGATATCAAGTTTTTTGAAGGACAAGCCATATTTAAGCAACGTGTTGAATTAGAGTCAGAGTTTCAGTCTCCTTTGAAAGCTACTGTATTGTATATGGCTTGTGACGATAAGAGTTGTTTACCACCCGTAGAAAAGACTTTTGAATTTGATTTGAATACGCTAAGAGGAGGAGCTGAAACTATTAAAGTCTCCCAAAAGGATAAAGAACTTGCAAAACAAATAATTCTTCCATTAAAATTAAAAGAAGGTGTAGTACTAACTACTACACAAAAGAAAAGCCTTTGGAATTTATTTTTTCTTGGATTTGTAGGCGGATTAATAGCGTTGCTGACTCCTTGTGTGTTTCCTATGATTCCTTTAACAGTTTCTTTCTTTTCTCATAGTTCAGGAGGAAAAGGTCAAGGTATTTTTAAGGCGGTTTTATATGGTTTATTTATTTTGATTATTTATGTTTTGGTTAGTGTTCCGTTTCATGTATTGGATACAGTAAGCCCAGATAGTTTAAACAATATTTCTACCAACACTTGGTTAAATATTTTATTCTTCGTCGTCTTTATCATTTTTGCTATTTCTTTTTTCGGTTTTTTCGAAATAACATTGCCAAGTAGTTGGAGTAATGCAATGGATGCAAAAGCCTCTAAGTTCGGAGGTGTGATAGGTGTATTCTTTATGGCATTGACTTTGACCTTAGTGTCATTTTCGTGTACGGGACCAATTTTAGGTTCGTTATTAGGTGGTTCGTTAAGTAATGACGGAGGAGCAATACAATTAACTTATGGTTTAGCGGGATTTGGTCTTGCATTAGCATTGCCTTTTGCCTTTTTTGCATTATTTCCGAGTTTATTGAAAAAATTACCTAAAAGTGGGGGGTGGATGAGTACAGTAAAAGCAGTTCTCGGATTCGCAGAGCTCGCTTTTGCGTTAAAATTTTTATCTAATGCAGACTTAGTTGAACATTGGGGAATTTTAAAAAGGGAAGTTTTTGTTGCGGTTTGGATTTTAATTGCATTGGCATTAGCACTTTATTTATTTGGATCATACAAAATGCCACACGATGCTCCGAATCAAAAAATATCTGTAGGAAGGAAAGTAATTGCAGTAATCGCTTTAGTATTTGCGTTAAGTTTAGTTCCTGGGATATTACCAAATTCTGGAAAACCAAAATTATCGTGGTTAAGTGGATTTCCACCACCGACATTTTATAGTATATACGGGAAAGAGAACAATCTAAGTCATTTACAAGCTTTTAATACGTTAGAGGAAGGCCTAGTTGAAGCGAAAAAGCAGAATAAACCTGTGTTGATAGATTTTACAGGTTGGGCCTGTGTAAATTGTAGAAAAATGGAAGAGCAAGTATGGGTCGACCCACAAGTATCTCAATTTATAAAGAATAAAGTGGTTTTGGTTTCTTTGTATGTAGATGATCGTAAGAAGCTTCCAGAGGGAGAACAATTTAAAGTGAAATATCCCGATAGTGAAATTATTAAGAAAGTGAAGACAATAGGGGATAAATGGGCCAGTCTTCAGAGTATTAATTTTAAAAACAATTCTCAACCATATTACATAATGATGGATCATCAATTTAATGTACTAACCACTCCTATAGGTTATACTTCTGATGCAGAGAAGTTCTATAAATGGCTTAATAGTGGAGCAAAAGAGAATTAAATTCAAGTAATATTAAAAATCTAAAAATATTCTACAACAAAAAGCACGAATTTAATTCATCCCTTTTATTTTATTCAATAAAATTGAATTTTTAATGTTTTTTCAATAAATTATTAATCGAAAACGATGTAGTTTTTTGCTCTATTAGGTAATTTGAATAGATTAAAATACTTTTGAATGTATATGGCTCAACTAATCAAAAAAATCGGTGAAACGATACCCAGAAAGAACTCTTCTGGAATGAATAAAGCAAGAAGAGCTATAATCCGCCTTAGTACAAATTATGGTATTGAGTGTCTCGGTATTTACAAAGGCTTTTTAGGTCTAATGAAGCATAATAGAGTTCGATTAGATGCGAGGTTTATAGCAAACACCATAAATAAAGAAGACGTCTTTTTATGTTCTGTCCCTTGTATAAAATTCTATGCAATAAAAGGGAAGACTCAAGCATACAAAAATACCAATGCTAATAATTTGAATTCTCTTTTTAGTATCGTTGATGATAAAGAGTTTATAGGGTGTGAAAATTAAATTAAGGAGTATACAATGATGCCGATTGCATATTAGCTTCAAAATTGGGAGTTAAGGTTATAGATGTATTATTAGAAGGACAAACAAGCATAATGATTAGTGAAATAAAAAGAGAAATACGATGAGTGTAGACTTTTCAGTAGCTTTGTCCAAAGAAAAAACTAGATAAGGAGTTACTTCGTGTAGCGGATATTACTTCTTTATAGATAATGTTTATTAAATTAAATTTTTAAAAATGAGTACTTTAAAACTTGGGATTAACGGTTTTGGTCGTATTGGTCGTATCGCTTTCCGTGTGGCTTCTAAAAGAGAAGACGTAGAGGTTGTAGCTATCAACGATTTACTGCCAGTAGAAAACTTGGCATACTTATTAGAGTTCGACTCTGTACATGGAAAATTCGATGGGTCTGTAGAAACAAAAGACGGAAACTTAGTTGTTAACGAAAAGCCAATTCGTGTTACAGCAGAACGTAATCCTGAAGAATTAAAGTGGGATGCAGCTGGTGTTGATGTGGTTTTAGAATGTACAGGAATCTTTACTACTTTAGAGAAGGCTAATGCTCACTTAGTTGCAGGTGCTAAAAAGGTGGCTATTTCGGCTCCTTCTGCAGATGCTCCGATGTTTGTAATGGGAGTAAATGATGAGAAATTAACTGCTGATCACACTATCGTTTCTAATGCGTCTTGTACTACTAACTGTTTAGCTCCATTAGCTAAAGTTATCGACGATGAGTTCGGTATCGCTGAAGGTTTAATGACTACAGTTCACGCAGCTACAGCTACTCAAGCAGTTGTAGATGCTCCATCTAAGAAAAACCATCGTTTAGGACGTTCTTCTATTGCTAATATCATCCCTGCCAGTACAGGTGCTGCAAAAGCAGTAGGAAAAGTAATTCCTGCGTTAAATGGAAAATTAACAGGTATGGCTTTCCGTGTGCCAACTCCAGATGTTTCTGTTGTTGATTTAACGGTGAAAACAGAGAAATCAGCTTCTTACGAAGAAGTAAAAGCTGCTATCAAGAAAGCTGCTGAAGGTCCAATGAAAGGAGTATTAAAATATACCGAAGAA
The DNA here is from genome assembly GCA_937929895.1 of uncultured Aquimarina sp. Lineage (GTDB taxonomy): Bacteria > Bacteroidota > Bacteroidia > Flavobacteriales > Flavobacteriaceae > Aquimarina. The sequence continues at coordinate 694 of CALFUO010000219.1, read as the reverse complement.
GCAGTAGTTTCACAAGATTTCGTAGGTGAATCTCATACTTCTACTTTCGATGCAGAGGCTGGTATCGCATTAAATGATAACTTTTTTAAGTTAATCTCTTGGTACGATAACGAGTTTGGGTATTCTACTAAACTTATCGACTTAGCGACTAAAGTTGGTAACTTATAAATAATATCTAAGCCTCATTTATGTAAGTAAATGAGGCTTTTTTTTGCTTTAAGCACACAACATTCAACTAACAAACAAAATGTAACACTATAAAAAACTATTACTATGATTCTATTAGCTGACGGAGGTTCTACAAAGTGTGATTGGATTCTTTTAGATAACAATGGAGAGCAAGTCTTTAAAACGCGAACAAAGGGATTGAACCCCGCGGTTTTTACAGAAGATGTTCTAAAAGAGCGATTACATGCCAACGAAGAACTAAATGTCTATAAGGATCAGATAGAAAGTTTACATTTTTATGGTGCTGGATGTGGTACACCTGCACCCACTAAAATTTTAGAAGATATTTTTAAGGATTATTTCTCTGCTTCCGAAATTATGGTGAAAGAAGACATGGTAGCAGCAGTTTTTGCAGCTACAACAGAACCTGGAATTGTTTGTATTTTAGGAACAGGTTCTAATAGTTGCTTTTATGACGGAGAAAATATTCATATGGAGGTGGAGTCGTTAGGTTATGTACTAATGG
>CALFUO010000218.1 GCA_937929895.1 uncultured Aquimarina sp. | reverse complement strand
AAATTTCGCACAGTTAACTATTGAGTCACACTACTATTTTATGATGAAACAATTTCAATTTTATTGCCCCTATATTTCTGCATTCTAAAGTTGACGTTAGTTTAGAATAATTTTCAACTATTAACAAAAATACCTTATTAGCTTTAAGATGATATACATCCTCCTTTCAACAGGAAATCTAAGTTTAGATAAATTCATAAAACTATATTTTTATTGCACTTGCAGGAAAGATATCATTATGTTTCCTAACTATACTTCCTTAATTCTACATCTTTTTTATCGATCATTTTAAGCCTCGCTTTATTTGAAAAGCTATTCTTCTTCAAATTCTTTAGATTCTTTGTACTGACACCATAAAATAGCATAAAAAAAAACATTTCACTCTTCACCGACCTAATGAACATTTTGGATCATCCTTAAAAATTATAAACTTTATTAGTCTTCATACACTACATCTCTTTAATTTTCATCGAAATCCAAGAAGTAACCTTGAAATTGAGCAATTATAATGTAAATGATCTCACAACTTTTCAGGTTAATCCTCTGACTCTATTTCTCGTCTATAATCACAAATAATACCCAACAAAAAGTCCTTCTTTAATTACTTAAAGAAGGACTTTCAAATTATCTAGTAAAGATTTGGTTATTATTTCAACGTCTTCTTAACTGCTACTTCTTGGAAGGCTTCTATAATATCGCCTTCTTTAATATCATTGTAGTTTTTAATTTGCATACCACAATCGTATCCTTTCGCTACTTCTTTAACATCATCTTTGAAACGTTTCAATGCTGCTAATTCTCCTGTATAAATCACTACACTTTCGCGAATCAAGCGGATCTGATTATTTCTAAAGATTTTACCGGTAAGTACCATACATCCTGCAATAGTTCCAATTTTCGAAATCTTGAACGTTTGACGGATCTCTGCTGTACCAGTAATCTCTTCTTTCATCTCTGGCGACAACATACCTTCCATTGCATCTTTTAGGTCGTTAATTGCATCGTAGATGATTGAATATGTACGGATATCGATTTCTTCTTTATCAGCTACCATACGAGCATTTCCTGCTGGACGTACGTTAAAACCGATAATAATTGCATCAGAAGCAGAAGCTAATAACACATCACTTTCTGTAATTGCACCAACTGCTTTGTGTATGATATTTACATGAATCTCATCTGTAGACAACTTCTGGAACGAATCTGTAAGTGCTTCTACAGAACCATCCACATCCCCTTTCAGGATAATGTTTAATTCTTTAAAGTCACCAAGTGCAATACGACGTCCGATCTCATCAAGAGTAATATGACGTTGTGTACGCACAGACTGCTCACGATGTAACTGCGAACGTTTCGAAGCAATATCTTTGGCTTCTCGCTCATCTTCCATTACATTGAACTTATCACCTGCTTGTGGAGCACCATCTAAACCTAATACAGATACAGGGGTCGAAGGTCCAGCTTCTTTAACACGTTTACCACGCTCGTCGTGCATCGCCTTAACTTTACCACTATTTTTACCAGCCAACAAGTAATCTCCTACTTTTAATGTACCTGTTTGTACTAATACTGTAGACACATATCCTCGTCCTTTATCTAAGAACGCCTCTACTACCGTACCTGAAGCCACCCTGTCTGGGTTAGCTTTTAATTCTAAGATTTCGGCTTCTAATAGTACTTTTTCTAATAACTCAGTAACACCTAAACCTGTCTTAGCTGAAATATCATGAGACTGAATACTACCTCCCCATTCTTCAACTAGCAAATTCATTGCTGCTAACTTCGTCTTAATATTATCTGGGTTAGCTGTTGGCTTATCTACTTTATTGATTGCAAATATTATTGGAACCCCAGCTGCTTGCGCGTGACTAATGGCTTCTTTTGTTTGAGGCATGATATCATCATCCGCCGCAATTACAATAATTGCAATATCTGTTACCTGAGCTCCACGAGCACGCATTGCTGTAAAGGCTTCGTGACCTGGTGTATCTAAGAAAGCAATCTTTTGACCTCCTTCTAACTGAACTCCATAAGCTCCGATATGTTGTGTAATTCCTCCGCTCTCGCCAGCAATTACATTTTCTTGACGAATATAATCTAATAACGATGTTTTACCATGATCTACGTGCCCCATTACAGTAACAATTGGTGCACGAGTAGCTAAATCTTCAGGAGCATCTTCAATTTCTTCAATAGCCTGCTCAAGGTCTGCCGTTACAAAATCAACCGTATAACCGAATTCTTCCGCGACAATACTTAATGTTTCTGCATCTAGACGTTGGTTCATCGTTACCATCATACCTAGAGACATACATGCCGAAATTACTTGTGTAACTCCCACATCCATCATTGTAGCAACTTCACTAACCGTAACAAATTCAGTTACTTTTAATACTTTGCTTTCCGCTTCTTGTGCTGCTAAATCGCTTTCCGACTTTTGACGGTGCTGATCTCTCTTATCACGACGGTATTTTGCTCCTTTCTTTCCTTTAGAAGACTTTCCTTGTAACTTTTCTAAAGTCTCTCGTACTTGTCTTTGTACTTCTTCTTCAGTTGGTTCTTCTTTAACAACAGGTTGACGGCCTCTGTTTCCTCCTCGGTTTCCACCTCTATTGTTATTATTGCGATTCCCTCCTCTATTATTGTTATTTCTATTGTTAGGATTAGTCCCTTGGTTATTACCACCTGGCTTACTAATACGCTTACGTTTCTTTTTATCTCCGCTTTGTTGCTTGTCGTCTTTCTTTTTCTCTGGTTTTTTAAATTTACTTAAGTCAATTTTCTGACCAGTAAAATTAGGACCATCAAGCTTTTTATATTGCGTTTTAACCTTTTCAGATTCTACAACACCATCTGCTGTTTCCGTCTTTTGTAAATCAACCTTCTCTTCTACTTTCGAAGCAGTTTCTTCAGATTTAACGGTATCACTTTCCTTAGGTTGTTCTTCCGTTTTCTTTTCTACCTGCTTTGGAGTTTCCTCTTTTTTGGCTGGTTGATTCCCTAAAGAGGCTTTTCCTTTTATTTTTAATTCTTGGCGTTTTGGTCTATTCGAAATAGCCACTGGTGCTTCAGGCTCTTGGGCAGTCGGAGTCTCTTTAGCTGTTTCGATTGGCTGTTCTTTAACTTCTTCTTTCGGAGCTACTGGCACTTCTTCCTTTGATGCCTCTTGCGTAGGTTCTGGTTTAGCAGGCTCTTTTTTACCTCTATCTAAATCAATTTTACCTACTTGCTTTGGACCAGAAAGTTTAGTACGATTACGAAGTACATCTTTCTCGTCTTGCTTTTTTCTTTTCTCCGCTTGCTCTGTTTCAATCTGCTTACGAATCGCTTCTTTCTCCTTCAAATCCTCTGCTCGCCTTTCTTTAGATGCAGCAAGTTTAGACTTGTCCGTCTGAAATTCATCAGTCAGCAAGTTGTAAATCTCCTGAGAAATTTTAGTATTTGGTTTTGCTTCAATCTCTTGACCTTTGGAATTCAAAAATTCCACTGCCCTGTCTAACGAGATGTTAAATTCGCGCAATACCTTGTTTAATCTTATGTTGTTATTTCCAGCCATAAACGCCTTGTAGTATTCTACTTATATTCTCCGTGGGATTTAACCCCTATTTGCTATACTCTTTTTAGTCCTCGAACTCTTCTCTAAGCACCCGTAGCACATCTTCTACGGTTTCTGCTTCTAAATCTGTACGCTTTACTAATTCTTCAGCATTATGCTCTAGTACACTTTTCGCTGTATCTAAACCAATCTTACTAAATTCTGCTATAATCCAACTTTCAATTTCATCAGAGAATTCTGTTAATTCGACATCTTCCTCTACACCTTCTCTGAACACATCTATTTCGTAACCGGTAAGCATCCCTGCTAAACGGATGTTATGCCCCCCACGTC
>CALFUO010000217.1 GCA_937929895.1 uncultured Aquimarina sp. | reverse complement strand
AACCACGAATTTGAGCTTCTGGAGTTTGCGTAAAAAGGCTTCTAATTTCCGAAAATACTCCTGTGTAAGTTGCGGGATTCGAACGAGGTGTACGACCAATAGGGGATTGGTTGATATCAATTACTTTATCACAATGTTCTAAACCTTTTATGCTTTTATAAGGCATAGGTACTTTAACCCCATTAAAATAATGTGCGTTTAAAATCGGGTAAAGGGTTTCATTAATCAGTGTAGATTTTCCACTACCAGAAACTCCTGTAACAACAATCAGTTTTCCCAAAGGAATATCGATGCTAACATTTTTTAGGTTATTTCCCGTACAGCCTTTTAGGCTGATTGTTTTACCATTGCCTTCACGACGTGTCGAAGGAACTTTGATTTCACGTTTTCCTGAAATGTAGTCAGCAGTTAATGTACTTTCATCGTCGAGACCTTTAGGTGTTCCTTGACTAATAATTTCACCTCCAAAACGTCCTGCTTTTGGTCCGATATCAATAACATGATCAGCATTCAGGATCATGTCTTTATCATGCTCTACCACGATAACAGAATTTCCTATGTCTCGTAGCTGTATTAATGAATTGATTAGCTTTTCATTGTCACGCTGATGTAAACCAATAGAAGGTTCATCTAAAATATATAGCACACCCACTAGTTGAGAACCTATTTGTGTAGCTAAACGAATACGCTGTGCTTCTCCTCCAGAAAGTGATTTACTACTTCGATTTAGAGATAAATAGGTTAAGCCAACATCTACTAAAAACTGAATACGAGTTGAAATTTCTTTTACAACTTCGGATGCGATCTTAGTTTGAGTTTCGCTAAGATGATTAGACAAATCTTGAAACCATGTTTGTAAATCCAGAATATCCATTTGGGCTAATTCCGCGATATTCTTTTCATTTATTTTGAAATTTAAAGCGGTTTCTTGTAAACGAGTTCCATTACAGGTCGAACACGTTTTATTGTCCATGTATTCTAACGCCCAACGCTTCAATGAAGTTGAATCACTATTTTGATAGGTACTTTCAATAAATGAAACCACGCCTTCAAAGTCTATAGTATAGTTGCGAGCTACTCCTAAGTCTTTACTATTGACCGTGAATTTTTCTTTCCCACCATTTAGAATCATTTCCATGGCTTCTTTAGGAATTTTGTTGATGGGGTCCATCAATGCAAAACCATAACGCAAGGCAATTAATTCTAGTTGTTTAAAAATCCAACTACTTTTTTGTGGACCTAACGGAGCGATTCCTCCCTTTTTAATAGAGACACTATCATCAGGAATGAGCTTGTTCAGATTCACTTCGTAAACCGTACCAATTCCATTACATTTTTGACAAGCTCCTTTCGGAGAGTTGAATGAAAAGTTATTAGGTTCGGGGTTGGGGTAAGAGATACCAGAACTCGGACACATCAAATCACGACTAAAGAAACGACCTTTCGTTTCACCATGTTCGATAACCATCAGAACATTGTCTCCATGATACATTGCCGTTTTGATACTTTCTCCTAATCTTTTAAGGGTATCTTCTTCATTATTTATGGCTAAACGATCGATCACAATTTCAATATCATGTGTTTTGTAACGATCGAGTTTCATGCCTTTTTCGATATCTCGGATTTCTCCATCGACACGAACTTTTACGAAACCTTGTTTCGCAATTTGCTCGAATAAGTCACGATAATGCCCTTTTCTAGAACGAATTACAGGAGCTACAATATTGATTCTTTTACCATCAAAATATTTTAGAATCAATTCTAATATTTGGTCATCCGAATAGCTGACCATTTTTTCTCCTGTATTATAACTATACGCATCACTGGCACGAGCAAATAATAAACGAAGGAAGTCATAAATTTCAGTAATAGTACCCACGGTACTTCGGGGACTTTTACTTGTTGTCTTTTGCTCTATGGCAATCACAGGTGACAAACCATCTATCTTGTCGACATCTGGGCGCTCTAAGCCTCCTAAAAATTGACGCGCATAGGCTGAAAATGTTTCAATGTAACGGCGTTGTCCTTCTGCATAGATCGTATCGAACGCTAAAGAAGATTTTCCTGAGCCCGAAAGACCTGTAATCACGACTAATTCATCTCTAGGAATAGTAACGTCTATATTTTTAAGATTGTGAGCACGAGCTCCTTGTACGACAATATGGTTATCATTCTGCATAACGGCTAAATTAGAAAATTCGTAGGCAACGTCCGCATGCATTTTATTGGTTCGTTAATTAATGTTTCGTTAAAATCACTTGCACGCAAAAGTTATTAAGCTGTTAGTAATTGAGTTATTTTGTTAAAACTTAATAAATCAATTACTTAGTAACATAATAACTATCAAACGAAAGTTTGTCCGAAATGTTAAAATTCACTATCCTTATATTCTGAATTATAATGAATTAAAAAATGATATTAGGAATAGGATCTAGAATTAACCATCCAATTCACGGGCAAGGGGTAGTAACCAATGTAACTTCTAAAATGTATTGGGTGACTTTTATAGATAAAGGTTTAGAAACTATAGAAGTTGATGAAGAATTTGAAGTAATAGAAGCTGTCGAAGATGAGGTAGATACGGTAAGTTTTTATGAAGTAGAATCTATTTTTAGAAAACTATTGAAAAAGTATTCTGATATTTCTGAAATTGTACCTATTGCAGACAAATGGAAGGGAGGAACTATTTCGTTAATGCCTGGTGATGATAATTTAAAGTCTAAGGAAATGTCCATCGAAAGCTTTTTTCATAAAATCGTAATGGTGCGTGATCGTATTCGTGTGATGGAGCAAAAGATCAATAGTTCGAAAACTTTAGACGATCAAGACAAAATTGACTTACAACAATATATTACCCGTATCTATGGTAGTTTGACTACATTC
>CALFUO010000216.1 GCA_937929895.1 uncultured Aquimarina sp. | reverse complement strand
TTTTTAAAAATTACTTTTTTTGTTTTATAGCCTTTACACCTGTAATGGGTTTTGCTTTTGCAATTGGATTTTTCCAAGAATTATCTTTAGGTAGGATTAGCAATTTGTATGTATAGTCACCTTTTTTAGTAATTTCTTTATCATCCCAAATTGTGATATTACAATTTAAAATTCGTTTACCTCTAGTTACTTTGTGTTTAGAGTTACCAATTCCTTCTCCATCTTTTAGTAATGTTAGATATAATACACCATTAGACGGTGTGTTATACTTTATTTTAATATTCTTAATGAAGCGTTCTTTGATAGTAATCTCCATAGGAGGTTGCTCTTCGAATTTTACATAAGGTTGGGCAACAGCCGAACTAGATAGTAATAATGACAATGCAGATATTAGATATAAAAATTTCATAATAATAGGTTTTTAGGGGTTAATAATTCTATTTTGTAGTAGGTTTATTTATTACAGTGATTCTAGTTTCTTTAAATCAACATGAGCTTGCGAAAAAGTAGCGTATGAAACATAAATAAAAGTAATAAGTGATATTTTGTGTAATTTGTTTATAATTAATTAAATAATATCGATATATGTATTTATTGTAATACAATTCATGTGCCATTTTTTACAACTAACAAATCTCTTAGGAAAAAGCAAGCATAAAACTATTTACATGAAAGAAGTTACATAACAATGAAATCCATGATAAATAGGTATTCTATTTTTATTTGTAACTTTCTGAAAATAATTATTTTATAAATAATATAAGCTACTTTTGTAAAGAATTGAATAAGTTTTGTTTATTTATGTCGATAAAGTGTATTAGAATAAAGTTTAATTGTAAATTAAATATTTTTTTTTGATTTTTTTAAAATTATATAAATCTTTTTTCCAAGATTTTTTAATATTATGAATGCTAACATTATTTATTATCTGTTTTCTTAACTTTTGTGTCCCTACAAGCTTTTCGAAAAAGCTATTAAAGAAAACGCTCTTATCGGGGCAAGTATTGTAGGCTTTAATTAGCCAATTTAATTTTAGTTCATGTAGTTTTTTATAACTTCTAAGATCTTGGCCACAACAAAGTTTTTGCTCGTTTTTTGGATGTTTAGCACCTTCATTCGGGAGAGGGGTAAAACAAAAATTAGATTTTAAGAAAGGTGCTCCGTAAACTTGAAATTGCATATTTGTACCTCTACCAACACTTATATTTTTAGTTCCTTCGAAAAGACATAGACTCGGATAGAGATTTATAGAAATATCGTTAGGTAGATTAGGGGATGGTTTTATCGGTAAAGAATATTGAGAGAGGTGGTTGTAGTTTTTTATAGGAATAACTTCTAGCATACATTGAATACCATTTTTTAGCCACTTTTCACCATTAATCATTTTTGCGTACTCTCCTATGGTCATTCCATAAACAATGGGAACAGGGTGCATGCCAACGAAACTCTTAAATTCTTTTTCTAATACAGGTCCATCTACATAATTGGCATTAGGATTGGGGCGATCTAATAGTAGTAAAGGGATACTATTTTCAGCACAAGCCTCCATTATATAATGTAAGGTAGCGATGTATGTGTAAAACCGAACTCCAACATCTTGAATATCGAAAACCATCAATTCGATATCTTTTAGTTGTTTAGGAAAGGGCTTTTTATTTTTACCATAAAGCGAAATAATAGGTAGTCCTGTTTTAGTATCAATACCATTCTTAACATGTTCTCCAGCATCTGCTTTTCCTCGAAACCCATGTTCAGGAGCAAATACTCTTTTAATTGCTACCTGATGTGACATTAGGGTGTCAATTAGGTGTGTTAATTCTTTTTTGCCATTGCGAATAATACTAGTATGGTTTCCTACAAATCCAATTTTCTTACCTTTTACTTTGGGTAACCATGTTGTTATTTGTTGTGCAGCTGTAATTATAGTCGGATTAGTCTTTGGATAGACTTTTTTTTCAGTATGTTGAGGTTGAGAATTACTACAAGAGCATAGGAGCGTTAGTATTATGACTAAACATTTTTTAACTAGTAGGGGGGGGATTCTAAGCATGTAATAATTATTATTTGGTGTATGAAGACGCTAAATAAATGAAAATAATTCGTGAAATAATCACTATTTCTATCTATTTTATATCAGCTTCGAAACTTTATAATATAGACCGTTTCACTGAAAGAGAAGAGAAAATAGACTTTACGAATCAAGTTGTTACAAGTTTTGAACTTAGATATTTTTGATTCGTCTTAGAAAATATCTTTTTTCAGTATTTTGACGCTAAATATTTTTAAATCATTAAAAACAAGGTGTTTAAAGATTTTAGTTTTTATAAAATTTAAAACTTTCGGACACTAGTGAATTTCTATAATAATACTGTTCAAAAAGAAAAAGGAATGGTGTACTTTTGAAAAGACATAAAGAAATGTAAAGTATTGAATTACGAGTTTTTTATAGCCTATCGATTAATTAAAGAAAAAACAGCTACTAGGGTTGCATCAACACCAATTGTAAGAATCGCAATAATTGCTATAGCAATGAGCTTAATTATGATGTTGGTCAGTGTTGCTGTTGGAGTAGGTTTACAACAAAAGATTCAACAAAAAATAGCATTATTTAGTGGTCATATAGAAATCACTAGTTTTAATGGAAATGAAAGTGAAGTATCCTTACAACCGATTGATGGTGAGGCAGATTTTCTAGAAGAAATAGAGACACTGCCGTTTGTGACTCATTTTCATAAGATTGCTAAAAAACAAGGGGTTATTCGTACTACTACAGATTTCGAGCCAATACTATTTAAAGGAGTTTTCGAAGACTATAACTGGGCAACCTTTAATGAATATTTAGTAAAAGGAAGATTACCCAATCTAAAATCTAATTATAATGAGATTTTAATATCCGAAAGTTTAGCGAATCGATTGCAACTAAATATAGAGGATAAAGCAGTTACGTATTTTATAAAAGATACAGGTAAATATAATATAAGAAGTTTTAAAGTCGTAGGGATTTATAATTCGGGTTATGAAGAATTTGATAAAGGTTTAATTTTAGGTTCTATCAACCATATTATCAAACTGAATAAATGGAGCAAAAATCAAGTAGGTTCTTTCGAGATTTTTGTAGACGATTTTAATCATGTAGAAGATCATACTATTAAAGTATATGAACAAATTCCTTCGGAACTCGATGCTATAGCTATAAAAGAAAAGTATGCAGAGATTTTTCAGTGGTTAAAACTCTTTGACTTTAATGTGTATGGTATTATTGGCATTATGATTATAGTTGCTTCTATTAATATTATTACAGCCTTACTTGTACTTATTTTAGAGCGTACCCAGCTAATAGGTATGCTAAAATCTTTGGGGAGTACTAACAAAAGCATTAGAAAATTATTCATTTATCAAGCTAGTTATATTGTAGGGAAAGGTTTACTATGGGGTAATGTAATAGGATTAGGAATCATATTATGTCAATACTATTTTCGTTTTATAAAAATGGATCCAAAGACATATTATGTACAATATGCACCTATGTATATTTCATGGGATTATATTATTGGGTTAAACGTTCTGACCTTTATTTTATGCGTTTTAGCACTTTGGATACCAACTTTGGTTATAAATAAAATTAGTCCTGTGAAAGCATTGAAATTACAGTAATAGGTTGTTTTTTGGCCTTTGTATTTTGAAGTGATTTAAATTTTTTTCAATTGACTGCAAAATGCTCTTTTGGCTCTATTTTTGACTTTTTTATTTCCGTAGCTCTACTATGCAAATAAAAAAGACTTTAGTAGAACAAAAAAACTTCTATTTTTTGCTTCAATCAAAAAAGTTTAAATCACTTCTTTATAAAGAAATTGTATGATCACTAAAGAAAGCATTCTTGTGAATTTTTTAAAATAACCACTTGAAAAGGGTGATAATTTTAATATTCATGAAAATTGCCAAAAAACAATAATTATTATTTGCATTTTCTTTAGCAATAGTTTTTAAAATATCGATTTCGTAAAAAACAAGTGTTAATGCTTACTTAGAATCATTCCAAAAAGTATAGTGTATTATTTTCGTATTTTTACAAGACTGAGTAAAAAGTAAGAATACTATATAAACTATGGCATTATACAACGATTATCTTAAGGAAATAGAAGATAGAAAACAACAAGGACTTCATCCTAAACCTATTGATGGAGGAGAATTGTTGAGTGAGATTATTATACAAATTAAAGAGGTAAATAACGAGCATAGAGAAGCATCTCTAAACTTCTTTATTTACAATGTATTACCAGGTACGACAAGTGCTGCTGGTGTTAAAGCTAAATTTTTAAAAGAAATTATTCTAAAAGAAGCATCTGTAGAAGAGATTTCAGAAGATTTTGCATTCGAATTATTATCACATATGAAAGGAGGTCCTTCTATAGAAGTACTTCTTGATATAGCTTTAGGAAGCGACGAGTCGATTGCTATTAAAGCAGCAAAAGTTTTAAAAACACAAGTATTCTTATACGAAGCGGATACCGATCGTTTAGAAAAAGCAATGCAAGCAGGTAGTGCGATTGCTAAAGATATTATTACGAGTTATGCAAAAGCAGAGTTCTTTACAGAATTACCAGAAGTAGCAGAAGAAATTGAAATTGTAACTTACATAGCAGGTGTAGGTGATATTTCTACAGATTTACTTTCTCCTGGTGCTGATGCTCACTCTAGATCTGACCGAGAATTACACGGACAATGTATTTTTGAACATAATAAAGACATGCAAAAAGAAGTGCTTGCATTAAAAGAAGCACATCCAGATAAGCGAGTAATGCTAATCGCAGAGAAAGGAACAATGGGAGTAGGTTCTTCTCGTATGTCAGGTGTAAATAACGTGGCTTTATGGACAGGTATTTCTTCTAGCCCATATGTGCCTTTTATTAATATTGCTCCTGTAATCGCTGGAACCAATGGTATTGCTCCAATTTTCTTAACAACAGTTGGTGTAACAGGGGGTATTGGAATCGATCTTCAAAACTGGGTAAAGCAAAAAGATGCCGAAGGAAATACAGTATATGGAGAAGATGGGGATCCAGTATTAGAGCAAACCTATTCTGTTGACACAGGTACTGTGTTGACTATTAATACAAAAGAGAAAAAATTATATAACGGAGATAAAGAATTAAAAGATATCTCTACTGCTTTAACGCCACAAAAAATGGAGTTCATTAAAGCAGGAGGTTCTTATGCAGTAGTGTTTGGTAAAAAATTACAGACGTTTGCCGCTAAAGTTTTAGGAATTGAAGCTCCACAAGTATATGCACCTTCTAAAGAAATCTCTATTGAAGGTCAAGGGTTAACTGCAGTTGAAAAAATCTTCAACAAAAATGCAGTAGGGACTACTCCAGGAAAAACATTACATACAGGGTCTAATGTTCGTGTAGAGGTAAACATCGTAGGATCTCAGGATACTACTGGTTTAATGACCTCTCAAGAATTAGAGATGATGGCTGCAACAGTAATCTCTCCAATCGTAGATGCGGGTTACCAATCAGGGTGTCACACAGCCTCAGTTTGGGATGATAAGTCTAAGGCAAATATCCCAAGATTGATGAAGTTTATGAATGACTTTGGATTAATCACAGGTCGTGATCCAAAAGGTGTTTATTTCCCAATGACGGATGTAATTCACAAGGTGTTGAATGATATCGCAGTAGATGACTGGGATGTAATTATCGGTGGAGATTCGCACACTCGTATGGCAAAAGGAGTTGCATTTGGAGCGGATTCAGGTACAGTTGCTTTAGCATTAGCTACAGGTGAAGCTACAATGCCAATTCCTCAGTCAGTAAAAGTCACTTTTAAAGGTAGTATGAAACCTTATATGGACTTCCGTGATGTAGTACATGCTACCCAAGAGCAAATGTTAAATCAGTTTGACGGAGAAAATGTTTTCCAAGGAAAAATTATAGAGGTGCATATCGGTACGTTAACTTCGGATCAAGCATTTACGTTTACAGATTGGACAGCAGAGATGAAAGCAAAAGCATCTATCTGTATTTCGGAAGATGAGACATTAGTAGAATCATTAAAAATCTCAAGAGATCGTATCCAAATCATGCTTGATAAAGGTATGGATAATGATAAGAAGGTGCTTCAAGGTTTAGTTGATAAAGCAAACAAGCGTATTGAAGAGTTGAAATCAGGAACTAGGCCAGCTTTAAAACCAGACGCAGATGCTAAGTATTATGCAGAGGTAGTTATTGACTTAGATAAGATTGTAGAGCCAATGATCGCTGATCCAGATGTTAATAACGAAGATGTTTCTAAACGCTACACTCACGATAATATTCAGCCATTATCTTTCTATGGTGGTACCAAGAAGGTAGACTTAGGGTTTATTGGATCTTGTATGATTCATAAAGGTGATATGCAGATTTTAGCACAAATGCTAAAGAACATAGAATCGCAACAAGGGAAAGTCGAGTTTAAAGCACCTTTAGTTGTTGCTCCGCCTACTTATAATATTGTAGATGAGTTGAAAGCTGAAGGAGACTGGGAAATACTACAAAAGTATTCAGGATTCGAATTCGATGATAGTGCACCAAAAGGGTTAGCGCGTACCAAATACGAAAACATGTTATATTTAGAGCGTCCTGGGTGTAACCTTTGTATGGGTAACCAAGAAAAAGCAGAACCAGGAGATACGGTAATGGCAACATCTACGCGTTTATTCCAAGGGCGTGTTGTAAAAGATTCTGGTGAGAAAAAAGGAGAATCTTTATTGTCATCTACACCAGTAGTAGTATTATCAACCGTTTTAGGAAGAACCCCTACCATGGAAGAATACGAAGCAGCTGTAGACGGTATTGTATTGACGAAGTTTAAACCTTCTCAAAAGGACTTAGTGATATAAGTAATTCTAAGAATAGTTTATGAAAAACCACTTCTGAAAGGAAGTGGTTTTTTTGTGTTTTATTGTGTCACCCCTTATCCTATGATATTTTTGGGATTGCTCCTTAATATTGATTCTTTTAAGCCTCTTATACGATATTATTGCTGGTAAATTGTGTTGTTATATGAAGATACTTTAGTCAAAAACTTTTTGTCCATACTTCGTCATCCAACTACCAATAGCGCCACTAAATAGTACTCGATCTATAATTTGAATCTGATCGTCGGTAAGGTAATTCACCTTAGCATCTTCAGGAGTAATAAAATGAAGGAGTCTAATAATAAGAATAATTACGGCTATTATCCACAATATGTATATAGAAAATACCAAAAGGCGATGTTTAACCTTAGTGATTTGCCCCTTTTGTTTTTCTTCCTCTAACTCTTGCAGTTCTTTGACTGCGTTGATATCATTTGTGTTTACGCGAGTATCTTTTTTCAATGCGTCTTTAACGTCTTGTTTGAAGTATCCTCCCATAATTATGAATCGATTCTAGATTCTAATTGAAGTAGTTTTTGTTTATAATACTTCATAATTTCTTTATCACTAATCAAAGCACCACTCTTTTTGCCACCTCCAAATTGATTCCAAACGATGTCCCAAGGTGTATTTTTTTTGTGGGTAAGCGCCGAAAGCTTAATGCCGTCTAGATCTCCATATATTTCCCAGATATCTTTGATCATCGTTTCTTGTTCTTCCGTAATTAACCTCGCTTGTTCAATTTCTTTAGAAGATAAACGAATAAAATTATCTATAGGTTGGCGACCATTATCTTGAATTGCGTAGTATAAATCAGGGATTACAGGACCGTATTTCCATGCTTGGATTTCCGATTTCACTAAAGGCTTTTCAGTGAAAGCTAAACTCCATCCATGAGCAATATACACTAATTTCAATAGCTTCATTACAGTCAATTCATGATCAGAGTTGAAAGCGTTTTTAATAAAAAGGTTGGCTATAACTTTAGAACTATACATCTATATTATCCGATTTGTAAGGTAAATTTAACTAAATAGTTTAAAATAGAATCATATTTCACAGTATTCTAACCATTCGAGAGGGCTAGGTAATTTCTGATTTGAAAATTCTATGTGGATTACCCTTCTTTGTTGATTGTTAGTTGTTCTGTTCGAAGCGTGTAGTGTAAGTGGTTTCATTAACATAATCCCACCTTTTAGGACTTTACATATTATTTCGGAAGAGGTGTCTAATCGAGTTTCGTCGATTCGCGTAATTCCTTTTTTATGAGAATTAGGAATAACCCGTAGTGCACCGTTGCCTTCATCAGTATTGTCAAGATGGATACGAATGGTAAAAGTGTTTTCTAAAACAGTTAATGGAGGTTGAACCCCGTGTTGGCCTTTTTTAAAAGTCCAATTTTGAAAGCCATTGACATTAGCTTTGTCTTTGACCGAAATACTAAGGTCTTGGTGATAGGCAACAAACCAATTCGAATTAGGTGGTTTATCGAAGTAAATAGCCTTAGAGACAAAATACTTTTGATCTCCTAAATTCAGAAATTATCGTTTTTAATTTCGAATTAAAGATTAAAGGATGAAGCTCAGGTACAACATTTAATAGCTGCCTTATAGCGAAAACATCTTTCGTTCTAGAAATGTTATTTGATACAAGCTGTTTTCTTTCTATAAGTTGAAGAATCGTATCAACTTCTGTTTCCGTATAAATACTAGAGTGAATGTCATATCCTTGTAGTTCAAGGGTATTGTTACGACTATTCATTATTCAGTTTCTTCGTCCTCTTTTAAAAAGCGCCCTAAACCAAGTCTTCGAAGCATCTTCTTTTCAAAATTCCAAAAGAAATTAAACTGGCCAAATAACCAACCGAAACAAACAATAAGTATCTGATACATTACAAACATTAAAATAATGCGGATCGGCCAGAATATATACCAAGGTGTGGTTTCTCTTGGAATACCAATAAATTCAGTAACAGGAGCTGCAATTTTAGCAGCAGTAGAGCCTGTAACAGCAAAAACAATAAAGATTACAATAATCTGCCAGTTATTTTCGATTCCCCAGCGTTCTTTTAATTTATTCATGGGCGCAAAGATAATAAAAGGGTATCGGCAGTCAGCTATCAGTAGTCAGCTTTTGTATATTGGTTTTAGAAAATTTTATAGATTTATTATTGGCAGAATGTAATTTGATATAAATAGATACCTACTTCTTCTTTCTTTCAACCAACTCCAATAAATCTATACTTACGTTTGTCGTAAACATTCCGTAATCTATAGTAGCTTTTCCTTTTTCGATATTATCAATTACACCAACGGCTTTACCATCGTGCATACGTACACGATCGTTTACTTTAAGAATAGGTTTAGGTTTCGCAACAGGTTTTGCTTTTTCTGCTTCTTTCTGTTTTTTCTTTTCTTGTCGAATGACTTCAACTTTCTTTTCTACCTCTTTTTT